>CAOJCV010000001.1 GCA_948432605.1 uncultured Mycoplasmatota bacterium
CTTTTGATAAATATCTATTTTATCTTCATAACTCAATTTACTCATATAAAAACCTTTCTTATGTCCAAGAAACGGGGTTCATATCACTTTTGCAATGTAGCAAAATAATTTAATTAATTTTTTTATAATTTAAAATTTTAATCTATTAATGTTGTTACTTTAGCTATTTCTTCTTTCTTTATTTTGCCTTCCCTTATAATAATTGCTTTTTCATTTTTTATTTCCACAATCGTGGAAGTAATATCATTACTTACATTTCCACTATCTAAAATATAATCCACTTTACCATTTAATTCATTCATAATATTTTCTATGTTTATTCCTGTAGGATTTCCAGAAAGATTTGCACTTGGCGCTACAAGAGGAACCCCTGCTGTTTTAATAAGATTATAGGCAAATCCATCATTTAAAAGTCTAACTCTAACGAATTCATCTCCTGCAGAGATAATATCTGGTAAAACATTTTCCTTTTTTTTAAATTTTATTGTTAGTGGTCCAGGCCAAAATGCATCAATTAGTTTTTTTTCTATCGGGCTAATGCAATCTACCATTTTTTTTAACATGGATAAATCTGAAATCAATACACATAATGGTTTTTGCATAGGTCTTCCTTTTATTTCATACACTTTTTTACAGGCTTCTTTATCAAATACATTTGTTCCAATTCCATATACTGTATCAGTCTTAAAAACTATGATTTTTCCATCCTTTATGGCATTTGATATTTCAATCATAATATTGTCATCTATATCTTTTTCTTTTATATACTTTGTCATTTTAAAATTTCACTTCCTAGTTATTTTATTATAACAGGTTTTGCCAGAAAAATTAGTCTATTATTAATATAGGTAGATAAAATTTGTAAAATAGTAAATTGACAGTAGGATAATTTTTATAAATTCCTATAATCCCATCAATATTTTCTTTTGAAATACATTTTCTATCTGTGGAACTATTATAATTTTAAATCCTTAGTTATTTTTATTTTTTTAATTTAAAGCTTAGTAAAAAAAAGAAGTTTTGCATTTTCTTCTTTCTTCTATGATTCTTGATAATCTAATCGTTTGTTATATTTATGAATTAAATTTCTGATATTTCTTAATCCAAACTTTTCAATGTCTGCTTCTTTTAATATTTCAGCCATTGTTATTTTTTCATTTTTTAGATTTTTTTGAATATATTCTTTAGCTATCGATTCTGAAATATTTTCATATTCTATTACTTTATCTATTCTTCCTAATAATTCTTTTGACAAGATACTATCAAAGGAAGCGTTTGTTTTTGCATCAAATCCAACACTCTTTTTTCCCATTACATTGCTCGTTAGAAAAATAAATGTATGGTCAAATCTAATTTTATTTCCTTTACGATCAGTTATAAATCCTTCATCTAATATTTGTAATAATAGATTTAATACTTGAGGATGGGCTTTTTCTATTTCATCAAATAAAATAGTAGAAAATGGATTATCTCTTAATGTTTCAAATACATAAGTATCTTCATATCCTATGTATCCAGCTGGAGATCCTAGTAATTTATTGATGCTTTCTAAACTTGAATATTCACTCATATCAACGCGAATTAAATTTGTTTTTAATGTTTCACTGACAATTTTTACTGTTTCAGTTTTGCCCACTCCACTTCCCCCAACAAGTAAAAAACTTGTCCCTTTTTGTTTAGGGCATTCCATAACGTCTAGTAAGTCATTTAATGCTTTTTTCTGACCTAAAATAGAGTTGAATAGATTATTTTTTAATTCTTCTATTTTTTCTTTTTGGTTTTTACGAATACATGATTTTGTTTTTATTTCTATCATCTCTAATATATCATCAGAGGTTAGTAATATTTCAGCTTGGGTATTGTTGTCTTCCAATTCTTTTTTTGCTTGAATTTCTAATGTAGCTTCATAAATTGCAGATTCATAGTCTCCTAATTTTACACATTTTTCTTTTCTTTTTTTAATTTTTTCAATTTCAAATGGGGTCTTTTTTCTATTTTTTTCAGTATGTTTTAGTTTTACTCTTGCACATACAGAATCAATTAATTCTATCGTTTTATCTGGATTACATTTTGAAAATAAATATTCTTCACTTATATCGTAAAAATCATTTAAATTTTCATCTGTTAACTTTATGCCATAATGAGTTTCTAAATTTGGTCTTAGTGTTTCTAAAATTAGCATCATTGTTTCTTTATCAGGTTCTTCTATCATAATACGTTCAAATCTTCTATCTAAAGCTTTATCTTTTTCTAGAAATTGATGATACTCTTCTAAAGTTGTAGCTCCTATAATTTTGATATCGCCACGCGCTAAATAAGGTTTTAATATATCTGCGGCAGCAATTGCCCCTTCTGCACCTCCAGCATTAACCATGGTATGAATTTCATCAATAAATAAAATTATGTTTCCTGAATTTTTGACTTCTTTTATGATCTTGTGTAATCTTTCTTCAAATTCTCCTCGATACTTTGTTCCAGCTACTAATGCTCCCATCTCTAACATAACTATATCTGTATTCCAAAGCTCTTCTGGAACATTGCGATATTTTATTCGTCTTGCAAGTTCTTCTATCAATGCTGTTTTTCCAACTCCTGCTCTGCCAATTAATAGTGGATTATTCTTCTGCCTTCTTATTAACGTTTCTATGATATGAGTCATTTCATTTTCTCTACCAACTATTTTTTCATTTTTTGTGGCTGAGTCAGTTAGTGATATTCCTATTTTTAAGACTTCTAAATTTTTGCTTCTTGTTTCTTTAGGTAATACATTTTTTTTCAATTTTTGATATATCTCATCTACTGAAATATCTAATGAAATCAAAATACGAAAAGCTACTCCTTCGCCTTCTTCTAATAAAGCTAGAAATAAATGACTTGGTGTGATGACTCCTTTATTATTTTCACTTGCATCCATTCCTGCTAGTTCAATAATTCTTTTTAACATTGGTGTATAAAGATTCAATTCTTGTTCTTTACTTGCTTGACCTACGATATCTATTAATTCATTTTTAAAACTATTGTAAGTTATATTATATTCTTTTAAAAGATTAGAAACTTCATTTTCTTTTTTCAAAATAGCCAAGAATAAGTGTTCTGTTCCTACATATGGATGTCGTAACTCAAACCTTATTTCTTCTGCTTTTTTTAAAATTGTTGATACTTCATAACCAAAATTATGAAACATAAAAAATCCTCCTTATTCATTCTATGATATTTATGGAAATTTTAAAATAGTTTTATTCTAAAAAGAATGTAAAAAAAAGAAAAATTTTGAAAGATATTTTTTTCTTTTCATAATACCCCTCCCTTTTAGAACATACAATCATAATCTAGGGATTAGTTTTTTTTTAAACTTAAAATAAAATATAGGTGGTGTTATGTCTAAATTACTTGAAAATAATCTTAGACTAGAAGATCTGAGATTAGATCTTAATTTAAAGCAAGGTGATGTTGCTAATTTTTTAAACGTTAAGAGAAATACTTATTCAAAATGGGAAAATTGTATTAATGATATGCCTTTAGAAATGTGTATTGAGCTTGCTAGTTTTTATCACGTATCTCTCGATTATTTATTAGGACTTTCTAGTTTTAGTGAACCTTTTGAAAATGAAGTTGATATAAAAAATCTTCCAAGAAAGCTTAGAAGTGAGAGAAAATCTAAATCTTTTACGCAAGAAGAGGTTGGTAAAAAAATTGGTTTTTCACAGCGAGCTTATTCTAACTACGAAACTGGTTCTCGAAGAATTACAACATTGAAATTATTAGCTATTGCTCAATTTTTTAATATTTCTATGGATTATTTAGTCGGGCGTTCTTCTTATAAAGAGTTAAGAAAAAAAGTAACTATTTGATATTTAATTGAAAAAAATCACAGCAAAGTGATTTTTTTATAAATATGTTAATAAAGTAAATATAACTAATAAACATATAAACATTCCGACAACGAATTTCCAAATATATCCCATCCATTTCTTATAAGGTATATCCATATAAGAAAGACCGAATAATAAGAAAATGCTAATAGGCGTAATGAATTGAACAAGTCCATGTATTAATGTAAAGATTAAATACATGATATTTGCTTCTTCTTCAGCAAAACTTGTTATATAGTAGCTTAGTGAGAATCCTACATATGCAAGATCACTATTAAAGAACCCAGCAATTAAGGCTTGTAAACTAGCTACAAATGGATTAAATGAATCTGTTAATTTTCCTAATTCGTTTATGATTGTTGGTACAATTGGTGACCAATATAATACGATAAAAATCATATATGCAAAAATTAGGAATGCTGTTGGTTTAGCTATTTTTTTCATACCTTCCCATGCATTTGAAAAAAAGTCATTTAATTTCATTTTTGAAACTATTGCTACAAATAATGTTACAAATGCTATGACAACGATATAGTTAAATAAATACCATTTTCCAAATTCTACTACAATGTCAGCTTCAATATTAGGTATTATGATACCAAATATATTTCTGAATACTTCAAATTCGCCTATTGTTACACCTAATATTTTTTCATGGAAATTTGAAAATACTTCTATATCAAAAATATCCCATGAAACATATGCTAATATCATAAATACTAGCAATGTTACAAATGCAACAACAGTCGGCCATATCTTTTTATTTTTCTTTTTTGGTTCTTCTACGGCAAATACATCATCTTCTTTTTCTTCTTTTGCTTTTTTAGCTTCTTTTTTCATTAAAGCTAATAAGATGATACTATGTAGCATATAACCAAGAATTAAAATTCCAATACGCACAGTAAGTTCAGTAGTCATTGTAATTTCTGAATTATATGATATGTAACTTACAAATCCTGTTAATCCTTCTGTTCCTATTGTAGCTCCTAGTAATCCTACTAACATAGCACCAAAAGTCGATGCAAAGGCTGTTAGTTTGCTTAATCCTACACGTCTTAATACTGTTACTAAAAATGGCATGAATATTAATAATGCTATAGTATTATTTAATATAGATGTTAATAGTGCAGTAAGCAATGATACTCCAAGTACTACTCCTGTTTCTTTTCCTTTCCCAAATTTTGCTAAGCGTGCTACAAGTGCTTTGTATCCTTCTGTATGGCTAATAACTCCATAAAAAATTCCAACCATAACTAAGAATGCTATTTGCATGTAATTACTTGATATTGCAAAAGACATTCCATATCCTAAATGTACAAGACCTATTCTTAGCATTTCACCATCTGTAAAAACAGCATCTCTACCAAATGATCCTGTAGGAATAATCCAAGTTAGAATTACCACTAACAGTAATAGCATTGAAACTAATTTTACTAGATCATGTTCTTTAAACATTTTCTTCATTATATATCCTCCTTCACTAAGATTATAGCATAAAATATGAAAATGTTAATAAATTTAATATGAAAAATTGGTGAAAATGACTATAATTATTTCAATATCTATTGCATAATTAATTTTATTTCTTTTTCGATTTAGAAATGTAGATTTTTTTCATAATCTATGTTAAAGTAAACAGCCAAGGAGGATTTTATATGTTAAATTTATATGATGAAATTTTGATTGAAGAGGTAAACAAAGTTTCACAAGAAAAAAAGGACTTTACTTTTTTGGGTCTTTATCTTGCTAATGAGAAAAATGTTAGTGCTTTAAAAATTTTAAACTGGCTTACTGTTGCTATACAACAGAATTGGATTGCTAAGGAAATTGATTTTAATAAAAAAAATACGGTTGTAATCAGAGATTTAGGTTCTACATATACTTTTCAAGAAAACATTCCTAGTAAATTAATTGAAAATCCAATGTATGTTGCTAAGGAAGTTTTAGATTATATTTCTAAAACTAATAAAGTTGACTTTAATTTTAGACCTTATAAAAATTATTCTTTAAAAGAAATGCTTGCTAAAGTATTAGTTGATTTTCAAAACCCTGAATCTTCTTTTTATCAATGCGATCGCGTTGCTGAAAAAACATTAGAAATTATTTTCTATTTTTCTCAACATACCACAATGAATATTAATAGTACTATGCAACATTTTCTTCTCACTGCAATGAAACAAGATATTCCTTTATTTTTAAAACAACTTATTGTTGATATTTTATCTAAAAGTAGTAAACCTCATAAAAAATATGCTACTCTTGTTGAAGAGAATTTAGAAGCTAAGAAAAATCTTTTGCTATTAGAACAACAACATCGTTTTATTAATGAAGTAGATTATCGATACTTTATGAATAATTTGTGTCCTAAATTAAAAAGACATGAGATTAAATTAAAATAACTTAGATTTTTTCTAAGTTTTTTAATTTTACTAATGAGTTACTTTCTTATAATTTTTTATTCTTCCACTTACTTTTTCACATGGTTCCAGTAATTTTGCAGGAGCTATTTCAAGTGCAGTAGCGATTTCTATTAAAGTATAAACAGTTATTCCCATATGAGCATTCTCTAATAAACTCACATAATTCACAGTTTTATTAATCTTTTCTGCAAATTCTTCTTGTGTATATCCTTTTTGTAAACGATATTTTTTCACATTGTTTCCTAAATTAATAAAATGTTTATTGTACTCCATATATTCACCCAAGTTAATTGTACCTAAGATGTTCTATGTTTAACATTGAGTATGAATCAAAGTTATTGCTTACAAAGATTTTATTTTTTATTTTTAAATTAATAACATTGTACCACATTTATTACTATGTGTAAATGTTTTGAGTTATAAAAAAAAAGGAATTTTTTTTCCTTTTTATCTTTTTATAAAATATTCTTCGTACCATATTAAAAAGCAATATATATTATAAATTTTTCGACCATTATTTACTTTATTTTGATAATGATCTTCAAGTAATTTTAGAATATATTTTTGATCGAAAAATTTTATAACATAATCTTTTTCAAACATTGTTTTTACTTTCTTATAATATTTTTCTTCGCGTATCCATTTTGAAAATGGTACTGGAAAACCACATTTTCTTCTTTTGGCCCATTCATTTGGTATTTTGTCTTTTGATATATCGCGAAATAAATATTTTGTTTCTTTATTTTTTAATAAATATTTGTTTGGTAATGTCTTAGCAAAGTTAAAAACATCAATATCCATTAAAGGTGTTCTCAGTTCAATTGAGTGAGCCATACTCATTTTGTCAGCTTTTAGTAATATGTCTTGTGGTAACCAAAAATGAAAATCAATAAATTTTTTCTTGGTTACTTCATCTGCTTTTTTTATTTTAGAATATACAGGTTCTAATACGTCTGATATTTTTTCATTATTTTTTAAATCTTTTGCTAATATTTTATTTGCATCCTCTGGTTCCATAAACGTTCCATGTCCAATATAACGTTCGTTAAATGGAAGGCCATATAAAATTAAAGTATTTCGTCCTGGAAAGTGTGGTAAATGCTTACAAATATTACGTATAAATTTTCTAAAAAATAGTGGAATTTTTAAGTAAATTTTAAGTAGGGTTGGATCATTATATTCATTATATCCTGAAAACATTTCATCGCTGCCTTCTCCTGATAAACAAACCTTTACTTCTTTTCTTGTTAGTTCACTTAAAAAATATAAAGGAACAGTAGAAAGATTTGCATGAGGTTCATCTGTATGCCATTCGACTTTTGGCAAGGCATCGAAGAAATCATCTGGGCTTATTTTTTTACGATAATTTTTTATTTCTAATAAATTCGATAAATCTTTTGCTAAATCTGTTTCATCAAACCCTTCGTAAGAAAAACCAACAGAAAATGTTTTATCTGGTTTTGCAACACTTACAACATATGAAGAATCCACTCCTCCAGATAAGTAGGCTCCTACTTCCACTTCACTAGTAGTTTGATGATAATAGATTGAATCTTCTAAGATGCTTTTTAATTCATTTTTCATTTCTTCATAAGTTTTTTTTGTATCTTCCTGATAATTTAATTCAAAATAGGGTTTTATTTCTAATTCATTATTTTTATAATGAAAGTAATGTCCAGGTTTTAGTTTAAATACATTTTTAAAAAATGTTTCTTCTTTTACAGAATATTGAAATATTAAATACATTTTTAAGGCATCTGTATTGATTTCTTTTTTAAAATTTGGGTGTACTAACATTGATTTAATTTCAGAGGCAAACATAAATTCTGAATCATTAAAGTAATAATATAACGGCTTCATTCCAAAATGATCTCTAGCACCTACTAATTCTTTTGTTTTTTTGTCATATATGACAAATGCAAACATTCCTCTAAGACGAGGAAATAAGTCATCTTTCCATGCTTCATATCCATGTAATATTACTTCAGTATCTGTTTTTGTTCGGAATTCATGACCTAACTTTATTAGTTCTTCTTTTAATGATTCATAATTGTATATTTCACCATTAAAAATAATTACTTTATCATTATCTTCATTCATTATCGGTTGGCATCCATTTGAAACATCAATTATTGAAAGTCTTCGATGACCTAATGCAACAACATTATCACAATAATAACCTTCTCCATCTGGTCCACGATGAATGATTTCTTTTGCCATGTCTTTTACTATTTTTTCTTTTTCTTTGGCTTTTATTTTATCAACAAATCCTACTATTCCACACATAGTTTTTCCTTTCTAATCTTTTGGTCTCATTAATGGAAATAATATTACATCTTTTATATTTTCTGAAGATGTTAATAACTGTACTATTCTATCAATTCCCATTCCCCATCCACTGATAGGTGGCATTCCATATTCCATTGCAGAAATATAATCATAATCCATTGGCATAGCTTCGTCATCACCTTGAGCTTTTAATTTTGCTTGTTCATTAAGACGTTTTTCTTGTTCAATTGGATCTACTAATTCTGAATATGCATTTATTATTTCGGCTCCGTTAATAACTAATTGGAAGCGATCTGTAATATTTTTATTTTCGTCATTTGCACGCGCTAAAGGTGATAAGCTAATTGGATGTTCTACTAAAAATACTGGTTCTACTAAATGTGGTCTTGCTACTTTTTTATATAGCTGATCTACTAAATTTCCATATCCTAAATCTTCTAGTGGTGTTTCTGAATCTATTTCTATATTAAATTTTCTAATTTCTTTTAATAATAGTTCTTTTGTGTTTGCTATATTTATATCAATGGCAGCATATTTTAATATTAAATCACGGAAACTTACACTACCCCATTCTCCACTTAAATCGACACATTTATCTCCAATTTGGATTTGTAGAGTTCCAAATAATTTTTGAATAATTGTTTGTAGCATTTTTTGGAGTAAAACCATATTATCTTTATAATTTAAGTATGCTCCATATCCTTCAATCATTGTAAAATCTTGTAGGTGAGTTGCATCCAACCCTTCATTACGGAAACATCTCGCAATTTCAAATACTTTTGTAAATCCTCCAACTATAGCTCGTTTTAAATAAGTTTCTGGGGCAATTCTTAAATATAAATCAATATCTAGCGCATTATGATGGGTAATAAATGGTTTTGCCGTAGCTCCACTTGCTTTATTATTTAAAATAGGTGTTTCTATTTCAATATAACCTATCTCATTTAAGTATTCCCTAATTTCACGAATAAATGCACTTCGAAATAAAAATTTCTTTTTTTCTTCTTCATTCATTATTAAGTCAACATATCTTTCACGATATATTAATTCTTGATCTTCTAATCCATGAAATTTCTCTGGAAGTGGTTTTAAAGCTTTTCCTAGAAATGTTATGCTATTTGCACGTATTGTTTTTTCTCCTGTATGTGTTGTAAACATTTCTCCTTCTATTCCGATAAAATCACCTAAGTCATAGTTTGTTTTAAATTCGCTGTAAGATTCTTCTCCAATCATATCCATTTTTACAGATATTTGAATTCTTCCTCCAATATCCCCAATCGTGAGAAAACTCATTTTTCCCATTTTACGCATCAATACGATACGACCAGCAACTCTGATTTCTGTTGTTCCATCAGGAAGATTTATTGCATCTTTTATTTCTGTATTTGTTTCAAATCTTTCTGGATAAGGATTTTTTATATTTTGTAATTTTTCTCTTCTTACTCTTTCTTGTTCTGTAAATTCTCTCATTTTTTTCTACTCACTTTCTAAAATTAAAAACAGGAATTTCATCCAATTAAGGACGAACTTTCCTGTTTAGCCCGCGGTACCACCTTACTTCATGTTTCCATGCTCTTTAAAAGTTTTAAGGGACTACTCCCATACACTCCAGTGCTTTTTTCGATAATTTTTCTTTGATAAGTTTCACCAACCCTTATCTCTCTAAAAAAGTTTAAAATTTCTACTCCACCTTCGCCGTGTTTCTAAAATGAATATACTAATTTTTTTTTAAATTGTCAATTCTAATTTTTATTAGTAGTTTATATTTCTCCTAAATTTTTTAGTAAGGAGTATAATTTTTCTTCTCCCCAAATTTCTATTCCAAGTTCTCTTGCTTTTGTTTCTTTGCTTCCTGCTTTTTCACCAACTATTACAACATCAGTTTTTTTGGAAACACTTCCACTCGCTTGTCCACCATAATTTGAAATGATTTGTTCAATTTCTTCTCTTCCCATAAATGAAATTGTACCAGTTACAACAAATCTTTTTCCACTAATTATTTCATTATTTTTTATTTCTTCTCCTAGATATTTTGTATTTATTCCTAATTCTTTTAAATTGTTGATAAGTGTTATGTTATCCACATTGCTAAAATACTCTTCTACATTTTTAGCAAGAATTGGACCAATATCTTTTAATTCTTGAAGTTCTTCTTTGGTTTTTGTTGAAAGATTTTCTAAAGTTTTATATGTTCTTGATAATAAAAGTGCTGTTTTATCTCCTATTCCACTTATTCCTAAGCCAAAAAGAAGGCGCTCTAAACTGTTCTGTTTACTATTTTCAATTGCAATAAGCAAATTATCTACACTTTTCTTTCCATATCCTTCTAATTCAATTAAGTCTTCTTTATGATTTTCTAAATGGTAAATGTCTAAAATTGATTTTATAAATCCTAGATTAAAAAAGTCTTCCATTATTTTTTCACCAAAACCATCAATATTCATCGCATGTCTTGATACAAAATGCACTAATCCTTCAATGTGTCTTGCTGGACAATTTGAATTTAAACAATAATGATCTATTTGACCTACTTTTTTTTCTAATTCTGAATCACATATTGGACATTTTGTAATCATTTGAAATTCTTTTTCATTACCTGTTCTACGTTCTAATTTGGCTTCTACCACTTCAGGTATTACATCTCCAGCTTTTCTAATTGATACAATATCACCAATTTTTAATCCTTTTTCTATAATATAATCTTCATTATGAAGAGTTGCTCTTTTTACGGTTGAACCCATTACTAAAGCTGGCTCTAACACTGCATTTGGAGTAATTCTTCCTGTTCTTCCTACTGTAAATATGATATCCGTAAGCTTTGTTAAAACTTCTTCAGCTGGAAATTTATACGCAATGGCCCATTTAGGATATTTTGAAGTAAATCCTAATTTTTTTTGAGATGCAATATCATTTACTTTTATAACTACTCCATCAATATCATATGATAGTGTTGGTCTTTTTTCTGTGTATTCTTTTATAAATTCTAAAATTCCATTCACTCCATGTACTAGTTTCGATTCTGGATTTGTTTTTAATCCTAATTGTTTCATAAATTTTAAAGCTTCATAATGTGTTTTTATATTATAGTCTTCTGGATTTGGTAAATGATAAATCCATGTATCTAAACTTCTTTTAGCAGCAATTTTTGAATCTAATTGTCTAATTGACCCTGCTGCTGCATTTCGGCAATTTTGGAGAAGTGGCATATTTAACTCGCTTCTTTGATGATTTAATTTTGCAAGTGTTTCTTTTGACATATAAATTTCACCACGAACTTCAATAGTGCTTTCGTTTTTTAATTTCATTGGTACACTTTTAATTGTTCTAACATTATGGGTTATATCTTCTCCTATTACTCCATTTCCACGAGTTGCACCTGTTAAAAATTCTCCTTTTTCATAATGCAATGAAACGGATAATCCATCTATTTTTAACTCACAAACATAATCTGGCTCGATGCCACTTTTTCTTATTCTTTCATCAAATGCAACGATTTCTTCTTCAGAAAAAACGTCTGGAAGAGATAACATAGGAATTGTATGATTAATTTTTTTGAATTTATCAATTACCATGCCTCCTACTCTTTTTGTAGGTGAATTTATTGATGCAAATTGTGGATAATTTTCTTCTAATTTTTCTAATTCTCTTAAGAGTTGATCAAATTCTTGATCTGTAATGGTAGGATTATCTAACACATAATAATTATAGTTTGCTTCTTCTAGTATGTGGACTAATTCTTCTATTCTTTCTTTCACTCTTAGTTGTTCCATATTATTCCTCCCAAAGATTATTCGGATATTCTCCTTTTTCTTTTAATTCTTTTATTTTATTTTTTACTTCTAATAAATCTTCTTTATAAGTCATTCCAAGCCATTCGCTATTTGAAGTACGATATTTTAATGTTATCTTTTTTTGACTAAGATATTCTTCCAAAAATTCAGATATTAAGCATTCGCATTTTTCTAAGTCGTCTTGATTTTCTTTCATAAAATTTTCAAAGTACTCTTCTAAGTATTCTAGTATACTTTTTTGAAATCCAAACATATTCATTGAAACTGGATGATCTTTCTCTATTTCAAATTCATCTCCCCCATCTAACGGTTTGGCAATTACTAAGTCTTTTACATATTCAATGCTACATTCACGTATACTTTCTACATTATCTTCTTTTAAGTATAGCACTCCTCTTTTTACCGAACCATGCTTACTATCAACTTTACAAAATGGGTATGGAATTGCTATATGATTTTCATTATTTTCTTTTAGAAACTCACTTACAATTTTATATGAATCAAACCCATAGAAATCATCTGCATTAATAACTACAAATGGCTCTTTTATAAGATTTTTTGCAGCAAGTATAGCATGTACTGTTCCCCATGGTTTTTCTCTTTTTTCTGGAAATTTTACAAATTTTGGAATATTGCTCATTTCTTGGAATGCATATTCTACTTTTATTCTTTTTTCTATTCTTTTTCCAATTGTTTCTTTAAATAATTCATAATTTTCTTTTTTGATAATAAATATTACTTTTGTGAATCCAGCTTTTAGTGCATCATATATAGAATAGTCGATTAAAAAATTCCCTTTTTCATCTACAGGTGTAATTTGTTTTAATCCACCAAATCTAGATCCCATACCAGCAGCCATTACGACTAATGTTAATTCTTTCATTTCTTTCCCTTTCTATTTGTTATATTCTTTTTTATTTTGTAACTTAAGTATTAGGTTTATACTTTTTTAAAGCCCTATTTTTTTAGTAATTTATATTCTTTTTCCTCTTTTAGACTATTTTCTAATGCACACAGTAACTCTAATAATGACAAAGATACAATTTTCTTTTCTTTTAAAACTATTTCATACATTTTGGTCTTTTCTATATAGCTTAGATATAGGGAATTACCTTCTTTTATATTACTAGCTATACTAGGAAATAATTTTGTAAAATTTTTTAAAAATGCTTCTCTTCCATTCCAAAGATTTGTTGTTTTGTCTAAATAGCATGCTTGTAAATTTTCCACTTCTCCGTAGATTTCTAAAACGTCATTGTGGTGTTCTTGTAAATTTTTTTCTAATGTATTAAATTCTTCTTTAGAAAAAGATTCTAAATTAGAAAGTAATCTTTCTATAGTATTTTCACCTTTTACTTTTAATAATTTCTTTTGATAAGTTCTAGCTAGTTCATAATAGTATATTTCTCCAAAGAACGTTCCTTCTTTATAAGTAAATTTTAATGTATATTTGGATAATATTTTAGATATGGTTGGATAGTTTTCAAAAGTGCGAATTAAAGAATGATGTCCAGTTAAAACGATTTGATGATTGTTCTTTGTTAAAGCATTTATATATAATTTGTCGTTCATGTAGTGTAATGCTATTGAACACTCTTCTTTACCCCAATCATATATTAATTTTTCTAGCAAACATAATCTAAATGATTTCATTTTTTATTTTTCTCCTTATTTTTTGCTAGTCTAACTCCTTTTTCTTTCTATTATATTTTTTTTAAGCTTTTATGATTTTTCATTAATTTTCTTATTCCATATGCTCTTGAAAATGCGATTGTTACAATGGAATTTTCTAATCCTACGACAACTCCTCGTCCATATATCGTATGTATTACAACATCTCCAATGTTATATTCTACTTCTGTTTCATTATACATATTTTCTTTTTCAATTTTATGAGACATTAATGAATTATTTTTCTTTTCTATTTCTAGTAGTTCTTCATCTATTTCTTTTAAGAATCTACTTTCTGGATTGCTATTTGTATGTCCATACATCATTCGAGAATACGCATTTAGAAGATAAAGTTTTTCTTTTGCTCTTGTAATTCCAACATAGCATAATCTTCTTTCTTCTTCAATGCCATCTTCTTCGTTAAATGAATTTTGGTGTGGAAATATTCCATCTTCCATCCCTACTAAAAAAACAACTTTAAATTCAAGCCCTTTAGCACTATGAAGGGTCATTAATGTCACAACATCTTCTGTATTTTTATGTTCAGAAATATCGGCAATTAAGCTTATTTCTTCTAAAAAATCATTTAAATCTACGCTTCCTGTTCTTTCTTCAAATGTTGCTGTAATACTTTTAAATTCCATTAAGTTGTCTAAACGAAGTTCTGCTTCTAAAGATGGATCTAATTCTAGTTCTTGTTTCATTCCACTTTTTTCTAAAACTGCATCAACTAATTCAGTTAAGCTCATAGATTCTTTGTCTTTTTGTAATTCTAATATTAAATTTTTAAAACTAGCTTCTTTTCCACTTGTGATAGCATCAAACATGCTTTTTCCTTCAATGTTTGCCAATATTTCAAGTTTATCAACAGTAGTAGTTCCAATTCCTCTTTTTGGTACATTAATAATTCTTCTTAGAGAAATATCGTCATCTTTGTTTAAGATTAATCTCAAATAGCATATAAGATCTTTTATTTCTTTTCTAGAATAGAAGTAATAGCTTCCTACAACTTTATATGGTATATTCGATTTTAAAAATTGTTCTTCTACTGCACGTGATTGAGCATTTGTTCTATAAAAAACTGCAATATCTTTTTTTTGATATCCTTCATCTAATAATTTTCTTATTTCAGAAATAACTAAATTTGCTTCTTGCTTTTCATCAGAAGCTCTTAAATATTTTGTTTTTTCCCCTTCTCCATGATGACTTATTAAATCTTTTGGCTTTCTATCTTTATTGTTTTTTATTACAGAATTTGCAGCATCCAAAATCATTTTGGTACTGCGGTAGTTGTCAACGAGCGCTACTACAACAGTATCTTTGTAGTCTTTTTCAAAATTTAAAATATTTTTGTAATTTGCTCCACGAAATTGATAAATAGATTGATCTGGATCTCCAACTACAAAAAGATTTTTATGTTTGCTAGCTAAAAGTTTCACTAGTTTATATTGGACTTCGTTTGTATCTTGATATTCATCTATTAATATATATTGAAATTTATTTTGATAATGTTCTAAAATGTCTTTGTTATTTTGAAATAGTAGTACAGGAAGCTTTAATAAATCATCAAAATCTACTGAATTATTTTTCTTTAATTTTATATTATATTCTTTATATATATCAAAAGCGATTTTTTCCATGTCACTTTGGAAATATTTTTCTATTTCGGCGTCTGTTAACATTTCATTTTTTATAAAACTAATTCGATTTTTTATATAGGATGGACTAATTTGTTTTACATCATAGCCTTTTTCTTTTAAAATCTTTTTTATTAAACTTGTGACATCATCGCTATCTAAAATGGTAAAGCTTCTGGATAAGCCAAGTTTTAAAACATTTTCTCTAATAATTCTTAGACCAAAGGAATGGAATGTTCCTACAAATGCATCACTGTTAGGAGTTATTTTCTCTATTCTTTCTTTCATTTCTTTTGCTGCTTTATTCGTAAACGTTATAGCTAAAATGTTATATGAAGGAACTCCTTCTGTAATTAAATTAGCTATTCTCGTTGTTAAAACTTTGGTTTTTCCTGATCCTGCTCCTGCTATTACTAAACAAGGACCATTTTGGTGCATTACTGCTTTTCTTTGTAATTCATTTAAACTTGTCATATCTATCATGATTATCACCCTCGTGTTCATATTATATCAAATGCCAATCAAAAAAACTATGAAAAGACACAAGTTTTACTTCTTTGATTTATGATATTTTATATTTTCTTTTTTGGAATAAAATTCAATCATTTTAAATGAATAATATAATTGTTTAAGAACATTATTATCAATTTACTATTTTAAAACAAAGAGTTACGAGTTTACAAATTTTAAGCTAAATTTGTAATATTTTTTGTATAAATTATTATTCAGAAATAAAACAAGATTAATAAAAAACAGAAAAAGTTATCTTTTTCTGAATCAGTATTACTATCGAATCCGTATTCTCTTAAATCTCGCGATTCCATCCGTGATGCACAAATAATACTGGTGTGCATATTTATAGTATTTAAAATTTTTTTCTTTTTACTCTTCCTTTTTTTGCCAACTAAGTATATCTTCTTGATTGATTGCGATTCCGATAGTAATAATATACGCTATGATATAAAACCAAATCATTAAAACTATAAAATGAGATAATCCTCCATATAATATATCGTAATGTGCTACATTATTTACATAAAATGAGTATATTCCTGTACTTATTACAAATCCAAATGTCGTAAATAATGATCCTTTTGTTGTAAATTTACTAGGTAAATTTTTGTCAGGTGCCATGGTATATATTATTTTTATTAGAAAAAATATTAATAGCCATGAAATTGGTCCTTTTGAAATATTTACAATAAATATTAAAGAATTAGTAATTGTTCTGTTAAAATGAATTAATTTTATTAGGTTTATTATTTTATCTCCAAATGCTGGAACTAGTAATAAGAATATAATCAATGTTATTAATAAAAATGTCATAATTAATCCTTTTATTTTTCTTTTTAAAAAAGTAGAATTTTCTATATGATAAAGTTCATTTGAAGTTATTATAATTGAACTCGCCCCACCACTTGCAGCGTAGTAAGCAACACAAAGAGGCACTAGAAATTCTTTTGTAAATTTAATTTCATTAATGATCGGAATTAGTAAATCTTTTATATCATTTCCAAATGCTCGTATTAAAAAGCTAGATAAAAAGTCTGGTGAGACATTGAAAAGAGAAATCCCATACACTATTAAAGTTACCATAGGTACAATTGCTAATAATAAAAAGAAAGCAAGTTGACCTGGTAACACTAACATTTCTGGTTTGATTAGAATTTCCCATAATCTTTCTATTATATTTGTTGCTTTCTTTGTTATTTTCATTTTTCTTCTTCCTTTTTACTCTCTTTTTGCTTTTTTATATCTTCTATACATTCATTAATCGCATCTTCTATTGATTTTAAATCGTCTAATATCATGCTATAAGTTATGCATGCTCCATATTCATATGGTAAACTTTTAAATTCTTTATTTAATTTATGAATGTAGCTTGTGATTTGTTTTTGGGAGTATCCAACTAAGTAAATCATAAATTCATTTCCATTTGTTCTTATGATATCTGTATTTTCTAGTTGTGAACGAATTAAGATGTTTGCTGCTCCCTTAATTTGTCTGTCGCCTTCTTCATATCCTAAAGTATCATTTATATTTTGGATTTTATTTAAATCGATTATTATAACACTTTGTGGATATATGGTATTTTTATTCCAATTTGGTAAACTTTCATTTAAGTAATTTCGGTTCTTTAAAGAAGTCAGTTGATCCATCAATTTTATTTTGTCTTCTTTTTTTAATTTTTTTTGCATTCTTACTCTTTTGCTTGAACGATAAATAAGCCCTAAAATTATAACGGTTAAAATGATCATATAAAGAGCATATTTTGCTAAACTATTTATAAATGAACCTTTTGTTTCTGCAAGTGATGCTAAAAAGTTCCCTTTATTTATTAAAGTATTTTGATCGAAGTAATTAAAGTATCTTAACAGTAACGTATTTAATGTTTCATTCCCTAATGAACGGATTGAATATGTATTATTTAAATTAAGTTGAAATCTAGAACTATATTTTTCTAAATCAGAACGTCTTAAATATTCTCCTTTTAAGCTATCCATAGCTATTAGATTACTTTTATCTTTTAAAATTGTATTTAATTTGTCTTTTTTGTATGTTTTAACTTGCAGTCCTTCTATTCCGATTAATTTTTGATGTAATGTTGTATTTTCTTCCACATAAATAATATAGTTTTTTAAAGTTGATAACGAGTTTATAACTATAGGATTAGATTCATGAGCATATATATTAAATTTTATTGGAATTCCTGTGTTTATTGTAGCTCCTGTAGAAATAGCTGTACCATAATTGAAATATAAATCAATTTTATTATCATTTAAATCTCTTATAATTTTTTTATCTGATTTATATTCTTTATAATATATATCGACTCCAGCAAATCCTGCAAAAGAATCCATAATTTCTGACAGTATTCCACCGAATGTTGTATTTCCATCTACTGTATAAGGGACATGATTTTTATAAGCAAAATTTAATGTTTTTTTCTGTAATTCCCCTAAAGATGCTACGCTTATATTTAAATTTTCTAAAAATAATTTTCTTTCTTGCTCTTGTATTTCTTTAGTTAATTCTTTTTTCCATAAATTATAATATTTTTCTATGATGTGAAAGAAGGTTGTATTTTTTGAATCATGAACGTAATAATATCTTTTTAAATCACTAAAGTGATAAGAAATCCAATATTTTTTTGAAAGTATTCTATCAATATTTTCTATTCTAGGTATAATAATATTATTTATTTCGCCACTTTCTAATTGAGTTTGCATTTCTTCTAATGTGTTATAGGCAATAAATGTATTAGAATTTGATCCTAAATAATTTTCTATGATATTTTTTGAATTGTTTAAAACACCAATTTTTCGATTTTTTATTTCTGAAAATGAAGTTATATTTTCTTCGATTTTTCCTACTAAAACATAAAAATCTTCATAGAAAACAAATGAATTTTCTTTTAGTGTATCGCCAACCATAAAGGCGAGACTATCTTCCACTTCATCTCTTTTCATAGTTACAGGATTTATTTTTATTCCGTATTCATTTGCTAAACTTTGGATAAAATTGTAATAAACTCCTTGTCCTAAGTTTCCAAATATATTTGCATCATTAATTAAGTGAACATTTTGAACAATTTGTTCATTTTCACTTACCCATTTTCTTTCTTCAGCATTTAATTTATTTTGATTGTTGTTTAGTATGAAAAAGATGCTTATTATAATCGCTATTAAAATTCCTAATCCAAGTATTTTTTTCACATTTTTATTCATAAGAAACACTACTCCTCGTTACTACTTTCTGGTATTGGGGTATTATTATTCCATATTAAGTTTGTACGATTAATATTTTTGGCTCCCATTAGTGTAAAACCTTTGGCACTTTCAGTATCATTTTTTACTATAGTAAAATGTATATCATATAATTCTTTTATTTCATCACTTATTTCAGGAATTGTTGAAGATGCTATTTCTTTTGCTTTTTCTAAGGAAACACCATCAAATTCTATTCGAATATAAACTATTTTTCCTTGTGTATGAATCTCAACAGTCTTTACGGTTTCCTCTTCTTTTAGCTTATTTATAATTTTTGTTTTTTCTTCTTCTTTTAATGTTACATTTTGGATATTATCTAATCTATCTCCATAATTAGATGAACTCGCTCCAAAAAAATATTTAAAGCAAATTCCAACGATAATAAAGAAACATATGATTATAATTGTAGATAAAATAATTAATATTCGGTTGTTATCCCAAATCTTTTTCATTTTTTTCATTTTTTCACCCATTTCAATTTGTATTCTTATTATATCTTAATTTTATAATTTTTTAAAGTATCTATTCATTTTCTTTATTTTCTAAAAAAAAATAGTTTTTTTACTATTTCTTTTCCTCTAATGTTATGGCTTCTAAAGATTGATTTTTTATTTTATTTAACGATTCTGTTTTATTATCTTTCTTTAATTTAAACCATTTTGTAAAAATATTTATAAATACCATAACTGCTACAATAATATAAATAATATCTAATACAATAGACCAAATATTTAATAAAATTGGCTTTTCTAATGGTAATAATAAAGTGTCTCCAATGTTTCTAATAAAAATGAAAGGAAGTTTTATTATACAAATTAGAAATAATAAAACCAATAAATCCATAATAATTTTAGCATTTTCTTTCATATTATTTTTTGACATTTGCTCAACTATATTTTGAATTATTTTAAATAATTCTTCTAATTTTTTTGATATAGTCTCTTTTTTTATTCGTTTGGGATTTATGCCATGATTTAATAAAATATCTTCATATATTTTTTCTATACTACCTAGCTTTTTTATTGATTCTTCTTCACTTAAATTATCATTTTCTATTAATTTTTGATAATTATTAAGTATATTTTCTTGTTCTTTTTCAGTAAATATATCTAATTTCGTTTTTAATTTATTTAAAAATTCTTCTTTTTTCATTCTTCTATCCTTTCTATTACTGTTGTTTTATATAATGTAACTGTTTCCTGTTCTAAATCACTTACTAATGTTATTTTTTTTATTTTCTTTTTAAATTCATAATTCATTACTTTTATTATAACCGCATTTTCATCTTTTCTTACATTTTTTTGAAAATCTATTATAAATAATGGACAATTTTTTTCTAATACTAAGGTATCTCCTAATAGGTAATTCTTTTTTAATTCACTTGGAATAAATAAAACTTCACAATTTTCTTTTAATTTTCCTATGTATGTAATATCATTTTCACCAGCATTTTGACAGGGAGCAAGTATTCTTTTAGTTGATGCTTTTATTCTTTTTTCCATTTTTCGATTAGATTTCCAAAAGACATTTATATTACCTTTTACTTTTTGAGTTTGTAAAGTCTTTATTTTTTCTTCCATTTTTATTATAGATTTTAAACACGCTGTATTACTAGTTAAATTAATATTTTTAAAATATTTTACTTTTATCATAATATTATTAGGATTCGATAATGTATTTATAAATTCTTCTACATTATTTTTTTGATCTTCTATATTTTCTGATAAAACATTTTTAGAAATATAAGAATATGCAATTAATAGCTCTTGGTCTTCTTTCTTTTTTTTATAAAATTCATTTTCTAGTTCTTTCATAGTCTCTTCATAAGTTAGTTTTTTATTTTCTATTTGATTTTCGTCTTCTATTTTTGGCTCTTCTATTTTTAAGTTGTCAAATTCTATAAAGAAATCACCAATTGTTCTAATATCTAAGTCTGGTATTATTTTATATTTTTCCATAATTCTATTTATTTCATTTTCTTTATAATGTTCATAACTTACTATTTGATGAATAGAATTTTTGTCTTCAATTTCTTTTATTATCTTTTCAAAATCTTGTTTTTTCGAAAATAATCCCTTTTTATTATTTTTCTCTTTTTCTATTGCTTCTATTTTTTCTTTTAAAGTATTTGTTTCTAATGGAAGTTTTATTAATTGGTATTTATTTTTTAAAAAACCTTCTTCAATTTCTAAAGATTGTATAAAATCAACAAGTTCTTTTATATATTTTTCTAGTAAATCTTTTTCTTTTAGTTCGTTTATTTCTATTTTCCATGATTCTACAGTATCTTTATAGGTAACATCATCACTTTCTGCAGCTAGTTTTTTAATTTTTTCTACAGTTAAATTTTTCTTATCTTTAATTATTTCATTCCAATAATTTTGTTTTTCGTTATGTTCATTGGTTAATTTTATTAAGTTTTGATAAGTTACTTTTTGGATTCTAATTTTTTCTTCCATGACTTCTAATAAAATTAAAAAAGTACGTTTTATTTTTTTTAAATATAAGTTTTCTTTCGTAGGATTTGATCTTTTTTTTACTTCAGGGTTAATATTTTGCAATTCGTCTTTTTTCAATTCTTTGGTTTCTAGTTTATATATTATATCTGTTATTTTTTTATTATAATAAGGCAAGTCAATACTTACTGATGATTTCTTGCCAACTCTTTTATACCAAGAATATTTGGCTAAAAAATCTTCTGCATCTTCTCTATCTTTTGGTATATAAATTCTTTTTAATTCTCCATAATAAGGCATTTTTATACTGTATGCGATTCCGATATCTAACCCATTTACATACAAAAATGGCTCTTTTTTTAGAGATTGAAATCCATATTTATTGAATAATTTTATTAGTTCTTCTTGCTTCACTTTTATTATCCCCTTTTAACTCATTATAGCACAAAGTATTTAATTTGTGATATAATCTTTTTAGGAGGCACATATGAAAGTTACTGTTTTGAAGGACAAAAAACCTAACACTCAACTACCAGAATTTTTATCTTCTATTTTTCTATTTATTTTAGGAATTCTTTTGATTTTTAATTCGGACGGTCTTATAAGCTTTATTTTCACTATTCTTGGTGCATTTGTTATTTTGTATGGAATTAGCAAATTTTTGAGATATTATCAGTTAAAAAATCAATTACATGTGGATCAGCCAGATATTTTAATCTCAGCTATTTCTGTTACATTTGTAGGCTTACTTGTTGTTCTTTTATCAAATATTTTAGTAAGTGCTATTAAGATCGTAACAGGTATATGGTTATTTTTTGTAGGAATTTCTAAATTGAATCATGCAATTGCTTTAAAGGGTGTAAATTCTAAACAATATTTTATTGAATTGTTTTCTGCGATTATTTTATTATTACTCGGATTTTATACTATATTTGCTAAAAATGTTGTGTTAGTATTTTTAGGAATTGTTTTGATTTTTTATGCTGGAGCCGATCTAATGAAATACTTCTTTCAAAAAAAAGCTTAATTTAAGCTTTTTTATATTCTTATTTATTTTTAAAATTAGTAGAGAAATACTAATTTTTTTATATACTTATTTTAAAGGGATTACTAGAACTACCTGTTCCTGATATGATTTTAACATCAGATTTTAAATAAGCAGTTGGAAATATTTGATATGTAGCTGTTTTTGCCTCAGGATTAGATGTATTACCTGGTATTAATATCCCCACTACAGTTTTTTTTCCATCTGAATGGCCATTTGTAAAATATAAATGAGTTATTGTCCACATTGCTCCTTTATGAATCCAAGAGCCATTTTTACAATCTACATTAGCATTCTCCCAATTATAGATTGCTGTTTTTAAACATGTTTCTCTATTTTTACTTGACCCTCCTGCAGTTGAGTAACCATAGTCACTTGGATATATTAATCCTATTTGTCCTGTCCAACTAACGGGATTTCCAGAATATACTGATGTACTTCTTTCTGATTTATAAAACGAAGAGGTTATTATTCCACTCGTATATGCCGATGTTACTCCTCCTAAATTCCACACTGCATTTTCTATTAAACTTCTGGCTTCTACAGATAAACTATTATAATAACTTCCATTCAATTCATTTTTCATACTTGCATTATTCCAATTATTTCTATTATTTGTACTCCATGCCGCTCTTTTATAATTTGCATTTCTTATTATCTTCAGTCTACTTTCTTTTTTTCCTGTTCCATCATTTATATTGTTCATTACTCCTATCACCCGCCATAACTCATTATTAAATAATACATAGTTATTTGGATTTGATCCGATATATCTTAGATTATTATCTACTGTTCCATCATATACTAAAGATGCATTTCTTACATAAACTCCTTTTTTAACTTCACTTTGATTTCCAAAGCCATCTTCTACTTTTGCATATACTTCAAAATCTTTCGAACTTTTTATTGCATTCACTCCTATGCCATATGTAATTCCTTCATCTTTTACTCTTAATATAGCTTCCTCACTTTCAATCCAATTTATATTATCATAACTATAATAATACTTTTTTATTCCTGAATATTCATCTTTAGAATTACTTGCATCTATCACTAAATCATTTCCATTTTTACTTACATTTACATTAGCTATAGGAGGCGTTTTATCATAATGTTCTATATAGTTCGTTATAATAGTAATCTTACTTTCTAATATCTTTCCCATTAATTCTTCTTTTGGAGGAGCTTCTTCACTTATCCACATTTTAAAATCAAATTCTTTTTCTTCTAATTCGTCTATATATCCTGTTTCTAATTTATAAGAAGTCACAGCATTTGTAACTGTTGGTTTTGTCTCTTCTTTTAATTTTAAATATTCTAAGTTATCATTTAACATTACTTTGATATATTCTAAATTTGCCAGTGTACTAGAATCTAATACTTCTAAATTAATTTGATAAGAAGTTGCAGTTTTACATGTATTTCTAATTTTAAATTGATAAGGTTGTACATTTTCTAGTTCTTCTTCTTTCATTGGAGAGGCATTTGTTAATTGAATATTACCTTTTTCTTCAAAATTAATTTCAAAACAATTTGATTCTACTATATTATTTGATTCTTGTTCAATATAGATTTGCCAGGACGCATAACTTGTTCCTACTAATACTAAAAATACAAATAAGAAACACATTATATATATAATTTTTCTATTTTGATTTTTCATTTTTACCACTTACTCTCTTTTTTATCTTATCATACCCCCCCCCCCTAAAAGTAAAGAAAAAATCCCAAAATTTGGGATTTTCTTATTTTGTTTTTTTAGTATTTTTTTTGTTATTATTACTATTTTTCTTAGTTGTTGTTTTTTTTACTTGTGTTGTGTTTGTTTTTTCTTCTTTTTTTACTTCTTCTTTTTTAGGTTCTTGTTCTATATCTTCCTCTTCTTCACCACGAGCAAAATAAATTGTAGATCCAATAATTCCGGCTGCTACTATAAGTATTATAATTGTAGTTGCTATTGTTCCGCCTTCTTCTCCAACTAATAATTCTCCTGCATCTCCAACAATATTTTTTATTTTGTCCTCTTTGTTGTTATTATATGCATCTTTGATAGCATTTTTAATATTTGTATCAGAACTTGAAGAATATCCTCCAAAAGTCTTATCTCCAATAACTATATATGGTACTGATCCATTAATTGGTTCATCTCCCATTGCTTCGCTAGCTTTATTTGCTAATTCAGAATTAGTTGAACTTCCCCATATTTCAATAGCACGAACTTGAAAAATATCTTTAAATTCATCATTTTTTAATAATTTTTTTAAGAAAGCTAGTGCATCTTGGCAATGTGGACAAGTGCTTCCATGAAATAAATACAACGTTACTGGTTCTTTTTCAGTAGCATTTACTACTGGTGAGAAAACTGAGATGAACAAAGAACATATCATAACAATTAACAAACACATAATACTTTTTCTTTTTGACATTTTTTCAACACTCCTCTTAGACATTATAACAAAACTACATTTGAAATACTAGTTTTTTTCATAAAACTTTTTATTTTGAGTTTATTTTACAATATACATCAGTTAATGTATTTAAAATTTCTAATGTAATATTTGTTGTTTGATAATTCGCGTTTTGACATTCTACGTTTATCTCTTGTGTATTATTAAAAGTAAATGTTTTAGTTTTTAACTTTTCTATTTTTTCAACTGCTATGACTGCTGATGTATCATAATATGGTATGTATTTATGCCCCTCCCTAAAAGTCAAATTAAGACAAAATAAAGAAGAAGTTTTACTCTTCTTCTAATGTAGAATTAAATTTGTTTTGGACTTTTGATATTTTGGTTTCTGTAACATTTTCTACTGTATACATTCCTTCATCACTCATTAATGTATATAAATCATTTTGAAGTGTTAATACTTCATCTAATGCATCTCGAAAAGTTTTATGTATATTCTTTGTTCCTGATTCTATAGAACCATGTAAAAACAAATCTCCTAAAGTTTTTAAATCCCATAAAATTCCTTCTAACATAGTTTTGTTGTCCATTTTTTATTCTCCTTTCAATAATTCATAAAATGTCTTATACATGCTATCACATTTTTTTTCAATTTTCTTTAAAATTGAAACTTGCGTATTTTCTGTTACACATTCTTTATTAATGCATAAATGTCTTTTAAAATACTCTAAATGTCCTAATGTATCCTCAACATATAATAATTCTTTTTCACTCATTTTTATCACCCATTGTTATTATGGTTTTACCCATTAAAAAAATACTTATTTTGAATTGTAAGTATTTTCCAGTTTTAGATTTTTTAGAGGATGCCATATTAAACGGTACTCTTTTTCATATATTAAGGCTTTTAATAAATCATTTAAATACATTTGTTGATTATTTTTTAATATTTCTAAATAGCTTAACTTTTCTGGTTCAATTCTGTTTGTTAAAGTATAATAGTCATCAGACAGACGACTTTTGTAATGTATTGTTCGATTCATTAAATTAAATTTGAGTAAAATTAAAGTTTTAATATCGGTATCTGGATAAAGCATTTCTATCCAACTTTTTACGCCATAAATATTATCCGTAAAAAATATTCCTTTAATATCTTCTTTGATTCTTTTACAGCGTTCCCCAGTTTTAGATTCTAAGCCTTGTTCTTTTATAGAAAATATATTTTTTCTCTCTGTTACATGATAAGCAAAGTAATCATCATAGCAATAAATGCTATCTTCTCCAAAATAGAAAAATGGTGATTCGTTCATATTTCTTCTCCAAATAGACTCATTTGTTCATTTTGTGGGATTTCTTTTTTGTAGTCCTCAATAATTGTGTCCATATCTGTTAAAATATGTGCTTCACTGCAACGTTTAAAAAACAATTCCATTAAATGTCTAAATTGTAATGTATTACAAATATGTTTTTTTCCATAAACAGCAATGTAATCTTCTTTTAAACCTGGATACAATATATCAAGAGCATTATAGTAATAGTCACGTTGATTTGTTTTTAATGTCATTCCCATTTTTGTATAAATAAATTTTGCATCTACTTTTTTACTTTTACTTATCATGTTTAAAACATTTTCTTCTGTATCGGTTAAAAATGGTAGTACAGGCGTCATTAAGACTCCAGCATAAATACCATTTTTTCTTAATTCTTCTAATACTTCAAATCGTCTTGTAGAACTTATGACATTTGGTTCTATTTTTCTTGCTAATTCATCATCATATGTTGTAATAGAAATTTTTACAATTACACTATTCCTTTCTGCAATTTTTTTTAATAAATCGATATCTCTTAATATTAAATCACTCTTTGTATCAATTGATACTCCAAATCCATATTTCAATATTAACTCTAATGCTTTTCTTGTTAATTGTAATTCATTTTCTTCAGGATTATAAGGATCTGATAATGTTCCAAACGAAACTACTCCTTTTAATCCTTTGCTTTTTAACTCTTCTTCTAATATCTCAATTGCATTTTCCTTTATTTTTACTTTATCAAATTGTTCTATGTGATAAGATTCACATCTGGAATCGCAATAGATACATCCAAATGGACAACCTTTATATAAGTTCATATGATAATCAATTCCAAACCATTTTGATCCTTGATCCGATTTAGTCATGATTGTTCTAGTCTTTATAATATCCATCTTTACCCCTGTGCCTTTCTGATTTCTATTATACTTATTTTTCACTAAAATGCAAACGCTTGTTTTTACTTTTCTATATTTATGGTCGCTATTTTTAAAAATATATAATTTTTTACTTCAATAATTCCTACTTCGCCGTTTGTTAATTTTAAAGATTGGATAGGTATAAATTTTTTATTATTTTTTTCTTCATAATATTTGATTTCTTCTAATCCTGTATCATAAGCTTCTGTTATATATCCTTTTAGAAATATTGCTAATCTTGAGGCTCCAGTATATGTAAAATATGAATACCATGTAATTATACTTAATAAAATAATCGTTATAATTATATAGTTTTTTTTCTTTTTCCAGTACTCTTTTATTAAATTATAAAGAATTGCTCCTATTAATATAAGGATTATTATATTTGCTTTTTGACTAAATAATAAAATTATAAATATAAATATTATTATTGTGATAATTGTATACAATATTTCTTTTAAAAATTCTTTTTGTTTTCCTTTTTTTGAAGCGTAATTTATTACATAGATTATATTTCCAATATTTATAATATTTAAAGTAATCCATAAAAAATTAATTATTGGATGTTGGTGAATTTCTTCTGATAAAAAATTTAATACTGGTACAGACAAATTAAATGTATTTGAAAAGCGAATAGCATTTAAAATTATTCCAATTGTATTAGTTATGATTAATATTGAACTTCTTTTTCGAAGGCCTTTTTTATAAAGTTGTATTGATTCTATATAGATTAATAAATGAAATATAATAAATATTATGAACAACATATGCACCACCTAAGTTTTAAGTTTGTCAAAACACTTTAATTTTTATATTCGCTTGTTATACCAAAGTATTCTTCTAAACTTATCCAATTCCCTTCATTATATAATTTATAAGATAGATCTGTTCCTACATATCTTAAATGCCAAGATTCATACTTATATCCTGTTTCGTTTTCTTTCCCATTTGGAAATCTTATAATAAACCCATATCGATAAGCATTTTCGTTTACCCATCTTCCTTCATTTGTAGATGCAAATGCATCTGAAATAGAATTTAAGTCAAAGCATAATCCAGTTTGATGTTCAGAGTGCCCAGGTCTAGAGGAATATGTATCTGCTGCGTTTTTTCCATCTCTTGCAACATAATCATTATAAAGTCTTTCTTGTAAACTTTGAGGGCGATATCCACTTTGGATCCAAATATTAAGTCCTAGTGCTGTCGCGTCTCTTTTCATGTCTAACCATGCATTGTAAGCAACATTATTAATACATGTTGCACATTGACTTGTAACTCCATCTGCACTTGTATATGTATCTGTTGGTACATAACCATTTTTTAGTGGATATGTCTTATTGGCAATTAAAATACTATCTATATATGTTGATCCATCTACTTCGTAAACTGTAAAACCTTTTTCAGTTTTCGAAACTTCTTTTCCACCTTCTGGTACGATGAGTTTAGGATAATTTGTTCCTATAATTTTCTTTGTTACTATTAATGTAAATTCTTCTACTGTTTTATTTCCTGAAGAATCTTCTGCTTCATATTGAAGATTGTATTTATCTTCTTTATTTATATCATATTCCCCATTTACTTTAACTATAATTTCTTCTCCTGAATTATCTGTTACTTTTACGTCTTTTAATAAATCAATACTTTCTCCAACATTTATTTCTATTTCCTTTTCATAATTGATCACAGGAGATTCTGTATCAACTATTTTTATCGTCAATTCTGTTTCATGCTCTTTCTCTTTTTGTTTATATCTTATTTTAATTTTTTGTTCTCCTAATTGGTCGGTGTTCAAATATTCTTCTTCATTTGTAATTGTACAGTTTTTGCTATCTTTTATAATATCTTTTATTTTTATTTCACTTTTTATTTCAAAATTTAAATTTTCTTGCCAAATTATTAATTCTTTTTCTTTTCTAAAAAATATTATATATCCTACTATTAAAAGTAAAAATACTACTAACCAGATCCATACTTTTTTCTTAATCCTCATAAAAATACACCTCTTTATTACTAATAATAGTTTATCATAAATGATTCATGTTATCAATTTCTTGTTGTAATTAAGTGGATTATTCTATAAAAAAAACTTAAAGCAATTTAAAGTTTTAAGCCTTTTTTATTGGATGACGTATTACAGTTTTTTGTTTATTTATTTTGCATTTTCTTGGATCGCTAAGGTATATCTCATGATGATATCTTGAATCAGTTATATCAAGTTCATAATTATTTTCTTTCATGTAGTTATGCATTAATTCTACAGTCTTTGGTTCATCATCATAAGGGCCAATGTGCATGCATTGAACACATTCTCCTTCATCATACACAAAAAACTCAACTTTTGAAAAATCCATTTTCTTTTTCTTTGTTGCTTCATTAATAGCCCAGTCAAAATCATTTTTCGTCACAAAATCAGGTAATCTAATCAAAGAAATAAAATGTAAATCTTCTTTTCTATTATAATCCATTCCTTTTGTATTTTCTTGCCACCAGAAACCTTCTAATGGGGGGACTATATATTCAAAGTAGCCTTCCATTTTGTATGTACCTTTATAACTCATTTTAATTGTATAAGCTATATTATATAATAAATTTATCGATTTTTTGTATTCTCCATTTTCTTCATTGGGATTGCCCTTTCCTCTTACTGCAAGATAGTTCATTTTAGGAATCTTTATAATGCTTGGTTTATTTTTAGGAGAATAAAACTCTTTATATTCTTTTTTATAATCAAATGCCATGCTAGTCCTTTCTAATTTACACATTTTTTTAATTGTTTTTGAAGTTCATCATCACAGGCATAAATATATAATCCATTTACGCCTCTAGTAAGCAATACACCTAATTCGTTTCTTAAAAATTCTTCTCCGAAACTCTTTTTTTGACCATCACTCAAAGTTCTTTTCTGAATTGCTTTTGCATTGTAGCTTTTTTTAGTATCAAATATTATTTTATTGTCTCGAAATTTTACAGATGGTCCTATAATTACTCCTACATAATTTAAATCAAATCCTTGAATCGTAAAAATTGATCCAATTTCATCTATTGTTTGTGGTTGTTCAGCCCATGATAATCCTTTAATAGCACTTTTATCTTTTGGAGAAGAAAATTTTATAATTTCTCTATTCCATGGTTTACTCCAATTCGAAATTGTCACTTCCCAATATTTAGAATCTTCTGGGCTTTTTTTACTATTGTATGGCCAATCATAAGTTGCTACCATGCGTGATAGAGTGGTTTCTTTTTTGCTTGCTTTTTGTTTAATCGCATTTTCTAATTCTTCAGGACTATCAAATATTTTTATTTCGTAATTATTTCTTTGCTTTGTTAAGGGTTCAATTTTTTGAAAATCGATTATGGTATCTAACCACGCTATTATTTTTTTATTTGCCATCATTCTCATTTGTTCATTTAATTCTATGAAACTATGATTTCTTTTTGCTATATTTATAATGCTTTTCAATTCTTTTTTTTCTAAATATTGTTGGGCATTCATTATTTGTCTATTGTCAAACATTGCCACGACTACTTTTGAATATTTTAAAATTTCTTGTAATTGTTTATTTCCGTTAAAAGATTGATTATTTTGTGTTAATAACAAATGTGCTTCATCCACAAATACTACATCAAATAATTTTTCTCTTTTTTTCTTTTTAAATAAATTTATAAATTCTGTTGGATTAAATACAATATTTTTATTTCTTTTTTCTAAGTCAAGTTTTTTTACAATATCTTTATAAACTGTTAATTGTTCTTGATGATTTACCAAAATTGCACATTCAATTTCTTTTATATTTATATCGCTTTCGCTCACTGTAAATTCTTGCTGATTTACTAGTTGATAAAAAATACTGCTCATTAAAACACTTTTACCAGTTCCAGATCGTCCTTTAACAAATATAAGTTGATTTGAGTCTCCCTTTAAAAGACATTCAACAATTTTATCTAATATTACTTCTTGAGCTTTTAGTTGCTCATTATTTAATTTGTGCAAAGGAGAGGCTTTATATATGACAGATTCTTTTATTTCATGCGTATCTAAAAATAAGTCTTTATTACAATTTTTTAATTGTTTCCAAGTTTTACTAAATATTTCTTCAAATTCTTCAACAGGAAAATATTTATTTTGAGGATTACCTTTTGCATTATGAATCTTTTCAACACTTTTTACGCCACTTAAATAGTGGATTAATTTATTTTCGATATCTAAAGTTAATGATTTATTAAAATCTGGATGCGCTATTATATATAAATCTCCTTTGGTATTTTTCAAAGCATTTTGCCAAGTTCCACTTTTTTTGCTTAAACTAAAATGCTGCTCTGTTCTTTTAAAAAAATTTTTTGATTCTCCTACGTAAAGATGGTATTTATTATTTTTCTTCCATGTATACAAATAAACAGTCGGATAATTTCTAATTAAATCACTTTTTTTATTTAGTTGATTTTCTAATGTTTTTTCAAATAGTTCTACACTTTTCTTTGTTGTTTCTATTTTTTCTATTATAGGATTTTCTATATTCATAATTCAGCCTTCTTTATAATTTATTATATTTAGTACATTTTCCTTTTGCTTTTTCTATTGGATATTTTTTTGCTGTTTCTTTCATTTTATTTAAAACAATTTCTTCAGGATCAACTTCTAATTTTTCTGCAAGCAATAAGGAATAATTGATTACATCAGCTAGCTCTTTTTTTACTTCTTCTATGTCATACTCGTTATTCCATTGAAAGCATTCCAATAACTCTCCAGCTTCTATACTAATACTTTTAGCTAAGTTTTCGGGTGAATGAAATTTTCCCCAATCTCTCTCTTCATTAAATTTTATTATTTCAGTAATTAATTTTTTCATTTCTTTTCCTTCCTTTAGAGCATAATCAAATGTCTTTTTGATGCCTTTTATTATATTAAAAAACACTACATTTGTAAATTAAATATTTTATTGATTTTATTTAGAATTTATTATAAAATAACAAATCAGACGAAAGGGTGATTATTGTGTTTAATCCAAATGTAAAGAAAGATATTTCAAAATTATGTGAAAAGGCTAATACTAATTATCTATTTGAAGATTTATATCAAGAATACTCTAAAGTATTTCTTTATACTAACGAGAGCATATGTAAAATGCTAGAATTGGTTCCTCAAAATTTGCATAATTTAAATGTTTTAGGTATTTTAAGTGGAGGTACTTTTCCACTCGAATGTATTTTAAAAGGTTTTAGAGAAATAGATTGTATTGATTTAAATCGCTTTTCTTTTTACTTTTTTGAATTGTTACTAGCTTCTTTTAGAGGCCTTGACTATGAGGAATTTTTAAAATTTTGGGGTCTTACTGATCCTTATGAGAAACAGAACTTTTTAAATGAAAATATATATCAAAAATTTGAATCTTTTTTAAAAAAAGAATTTCAAACAGTTTGGAATTCTTTCTATGATTTTTGTGGAGGATTGAGTCAAAATCAAAGTCTTATTATTTTTAAAACCGCCAATTATAAAAAGCCTTCCTATTTAAGTAAAGATGTATTTTTGAAATTAAAAAATACTTTATTATATGAAGAATTAAAATTAAGATATTTTTCTATGGATTTGGGGAATTTGTTTAATGAAAAAGAAATAGGTACTTATGGATTAATTTATTTTTCCAATGTTTTACAATTTTACCATCATAATCAATTAGCTAGTATTGATTTCAAGATAGATCTGGCACATAAAACTTTTCAAGAAAAACTTATGCAAGATGGTATATTTTTTGTGAATTATCTTTTTCAAAATAGTCTACTTAATGCTAAAATGGAAGCTATCTTCAAAACAAATATGGAAAGTTTTTTTCAAAATTTCGGATATAATGTACAAATTGATCCAAATCATTATTGGGATATTCTTGTTAAAAAGTATAGCGATATTTTTCAAATTGAATCTATTCCAAACAGTGAAGACTTTGTAGTTATGGCTAGAAAAAAATAATTTTTTGTAGTTTTTTTCTTTTTCATCTTTTTAAATTTAAGAAATAGTATGTGTGGTAATAATTGTATAACTATTAGTTATCTTTATATTATAAATTTCATAAAATCTGTATTTATTGTATTTATAATAATTCTAAATATTTCTTTAACATCTCTATTTCTAGCCTTGTTATTAATTTAACAAAATCATTATAATTGCCAGTTGTATGAGCTTTATCTAATGTTTCATAATATTCTAATCTATCCTCTTTTTTAATTATTACTGGATTAAACCCATGATTCATTAAATCTAAATTCATAAGTAATCTTGATGTCCTACCGTTGCCATCTACAAATGGGTGAATTTTAAGTAATTCACCATGTAGCAAAGCTGCTTGAATAATAGGATGAAACCCATTCCAATTTTCGTAATTTAAAATCAATTTTTCCATTAATTCTGGAACTTTTAAATAATCAGGAGGAGTATGAGCAGCCCCTTTTATAGTAACATTTTCTCTTCTGTATCTTCCTGCATTCTCATCATCAATCTCTTTTAAAACTAATTGATGAATATTTTTAATGTTCCATTCAGTAATTGGATTATTTTCTTTTACCAGTTCATTTAAATATATAATAGCTTTTTCATGATTAATTGCCTCTAAATGTTCTTTTATTGATTTTCCACCAACTGTAATTCCCTCTAATACTATTTGTGTTTCTCTAAGCGTTAAAGTATTCCCTTCTATACCATTACTGTTAAATGTCCATTCAAGATTAATAGATTCTTCCAAAGATCTTAAAGTTTCTTTTGGTATCGGTCTTTTACCATCTAATGTTTTTTTTAATTCATCAACCTCATTAAAATAATTTTCTTCTAAATCAATAATAAATTCTTTAGAATCTGGTTTGATAACTCGTTTATCCACAGGTTTTATTGCATCAACTGGAATATTCCAACTGTTTCCGTTTTTAACAGCCCCTTCAATTCTACCATCTTGTAATAATTGTCTTATTCTTCTTTCACTAATATTCCACTTTTTTACTGCATCTTTTGTAGTTATGAATTTCATACTTTTCACCTCTCTTATATATTATACCGTTGTAGGTAGTTTTTATCAACTCCAGAATATTAATTTTTAACTTTTTATAATTTCATTTATAGTTTCCGATTGAGAGTCTCTCAAATCTTTCACTTACTTCTTTAAGTGTTCAGTATAATCCCTCATATTCCTATCTTTTGCAAGTTCTGGATTATTATCTCTCCATTCTTTATCTGTCATACCAAATAAGGAAACATTTAAAATATCTGCTTCTTCAGCATATATAAATTTTTTTTGATCTTCAATAAGCGGTGAAACTATATAAGTTTTTACTGTATCAGTATGAATTACATAATTTAACTTTGAAAGTATTCTATTAGCTTGCCAATCTACTTTTTCTTGATATGCTTCATTAGTTTTTAATCTCTCAAACTCAGTTATTAAATACAATTTAAACTCTGGAGATAACCAACTAACAAATTCAAAGATAATTCTGGATGATCTAATGTTCCAATGCTATACTTTCTGCTCTTAATACCTATTGCATTAATTCGTTTAATCCATTGAGATGAGGACATTGCAAAAAAATTTCTACCATACTCAGTTTTAATTGGTCGAATTCGACCAAATTAAAATCAGGATTGTAGATTTCTTCCCATCAACCAATTCTTTACTGTAAAAGATGGATCACTAGAACTTTGATACTTAGCCAAGTCTGTTAATGAAATATAATTTACATTTCCTACTCTTAAAATTCCAACTTTATTTTCTTTTACAATTATTTCTGCTGTTACTTCATCTTTTTTCAATAGATATTACCTCACTTTCTTGAATTTTAAAAGGATGTTCACATATTTTTTCTGTTTACATCCTTTATTTTAGGGCATTTAAGCCATATTTTCTAATTATTTGCAAACAAATCTCTATTTGTTAACATTTTTTAACTTTGTAAAATCCTCGCAAAGCCTTTATTTATCTCACTTTCCACAGCAATTTTTGTACTTTTTGCCCGAACCGCAAGGTCTTTGATTATTTTATTAGCCCAAGTTCTAAATTTAATTGCCTTTTTGGAATTAACTCTGAATCCAATAGAAATAATCATATCAAGACTATAATATTTTGTATTATAAGTTTGTTTTCCGTCATTACCCATATGTGCAATTTTTGCACATGTGCTACTTTCATTTAATTCTTCATCTTTATAAATATTATTGATATGCCTAACAATGCCACTTCTATCAATATTAAAAAGTGTAGATAAAACTTCAGTATTTAACCAAACATCTTCGTTTTCAAGTAATACTTCTACTTTAGTATTCCCATCTTCATCATTATAAAATAAAATATTTTTTTCATTTCCAATTAGTTTATCATTCATTACTAGCACCTCCTTTAACAATTATTCATTAAGTAATCAGCTAATAATATTATACTATTTTTTATCTTGCTTAACAATGTTACTACTAAAATTTATCTCTCAAATTTATATCTATTTCTTTTTCTATTGATTCACAAATTTTAATTAAATCATTAGTGGTACTAGTAATATAATAATTTTCTGTTGTTTCAGTTCTACTATGACCTAACAACTTAGAAATGTCTTTTATTTCATTTCCTATTCTTAATGCTTTTGTAGCAAAACTGCCTCTTAAATCATAAAATCTGCAGTTGATTCCTAATTCGTGATGAATAATTTTAAATGGATATCTTATAATATCTGTTCCAGAATATGCGCCATCTTTCCTAGTAAATACCATTTCTACTCTATTGCGTTTAGAATAACTTTCCATAATTTTATATTCCACTAACTTACCAAATTTATTTTTTACTTCTTCTATAATATATCTTTTATACTTTTTTCCATATTGATTTTTTAAATTATTTTGTATATTTTTATAATCTATTAGTACTGTATATAAACTATCACAAATATAAACCTCCCTTTGACTACCTGGTGTTTTAGTTGTACCTAAGTACCATCTTCCACTTTCTCCTTTATCTTTTGCATACACAGTTTTATTTATGTTAATAATTCTATTATCTAAATCTATATCATCCCAAGTTAAAGCAAATACCTCTCCTGTTCGCATCCCTGTATAACAAGCGGTTAGAAAGGCACATGTAAAAGTATAGTTATTTTTAAATCTTAATAAAATCATATCTATCTCTTCCTGAGTATAAATATGTTTTATATCGTTTTTTTTACATCAAAAGAATAATATCTTGGTAATTGCAAATCTGCTGCTGGATTATTTTCAATAAATCCAAAATAATAAGCTGCATCTCTTAATGAACTTCTAATTACTTTTTGATAATTTCTTAGAGCATCTTTTGAAGTTACTCTTTGAGCTATTCAAAGAAGTGCTTGATTTAAGATATATGATGTTAAATATGCAAGTTTATATTTACCTATTTCCTTTTTTATAGTTTCAAATGCTTCAGAATATCGTTTTGATGTTGTGTACTTGTAATTAATTTCAAAATATTCCTTCATCCAATAATCAAGATAATCAGAATACAGCATTTGTGATTGTTTAAATGTTACTCCTCCATTAATATATTTTTCATAGGCAAGTTGTTCAGCAGCATAGGCTTCATTTTGAGTTTTAAATCCAGACTTATTAATAAACTTTCTTTTACCATTAATAGTTCCAATTTCAAATTGATATTGATAAACCTTTCCTCTTTTTCTTACATTTACTCTTCTCATATAATCATCCTTTCCTTTTCTATATAAAACAAAAGAGCATTAACATTGTCTGTTAACACTCTTCTATTTTAATCAATTAATAATTCTTTTTCTTCATTAACTTGTTTTTGTAATAATTCTAATTCTTTGATATTCCTATTGTCTTTTAATACTTTCATTTGTCTTCTTGCAGAATTATTGAGTCTAACAAGTCTTTCTCTTTGAGGCACTTTTTCTTCAATTAACTCAGCATTTGTATTTTGAAGATTATTTAATATTACTAAATGTAGTAAATCAGTATAATCTCTCATATTTCCTTCTTTTGCTAGTTCTGGATTATTATCTCTCCATTCTTTAGCTGTCATACCAAATAAAGCAACATTTAAAACATCTGCTTCTTCAGCATATACAAATTTCTTTTGTGCCTCAGTAAGTGTTGGAACTATATAAGTTTTTACTGCATTAGTATGAACAACATAATTTAATTTAGATAATAATCTATTTGCTTGCCAATCAATTTTCTCCTGATATGCTTCATTACTTTTTAATCGTTCAAATTCTTTTATTAAATATAACTTAAATTCAGGACTTAACCAACTAGCAAATTCAAACGCAATATCTGGATGAGCAAATGTTCCCTTACTATATTTCCCACTGCTTGGAATAATTCCAATAGCGTTAAAATCCTTTTTCCAACGATTAGGTGTCATAGTAAAGCGATTATAAGGAGCTTCATCAATTTTAATTCTGTGGGATTCCACGGAATTAAAATCTTCATTATTAATTTCTTCCCATAAACTATAATAATCAAATGAATTTTTATTTGACATCCAATTTCTAATTACGCCAGATGGATCTTCAGAATTTGCCTGTCTAGCTAAATCAGTTAATGAAATATAATTTACATTGCCTACTCTTAAAATTCCTACTTTATTTTCTTTTACAATTATCTCTGTAGTTACTATATCTTTTTTCATTATGTCACCTCACTTTTTTTGAATTTTAAAAGGATGTTCACATATTTTTTTGTTTACATCCTTTATTTTTAAGGCATTAAGCCATATTTTTTAATTATTTGCAAACAAATCTCTATTTGTTAACATTTTTTATCTTTGCTTGAGTCTAGCAAACCCTTTATTTATCTCACTTTCCGCAGCAATTTTTGTACTTTTTGCCCGAACCACAAGGACACATGTCATTACGTCCTACTTTATCTTTATTAATTACAGTTCTATTAGTTGATTCTTCTTTTTCGTTTGTTTTTCCTTTTATAGTTTGTTCTCTTTGTGTATTTTGTTCAATATTTGCTTTTAATAAAAATTGAGCAATTGTATCATCTATTCTATTTAATGTTTGTTCAAACATTTGATATCCTTCCATTGTATAAGCTTGAAGAGGATTTGTTTGAGCATATTGTCTTAAAAATATACCTTCTTTTAGACCTTCCATTGCATTTAAATGTTCTACCCAAATTGAATCAATAATTCTTAATGATATTGCACGTTCAAATTCTTCAAAATTTGGTGCATCTTTGATCTTTAACTCATAATCTTCATTAATCATATTTGTTAAATATTCAATCATTTTTCCTTCATCTAAATCTTTAATTTCGTCTATTGTAAGTTGTTGTGTTTTTAAGAAATTTGTATTTAAATAATTTACTATTTCTTCTAAATCTTTTTCAGTTAACATTCCTTCTGGAGCAATATGGCCTGTTACTAAGTCTTCCATTGTATTTCTAAATGTTTCTTTAATAGAGTTATGAATACTTTCATTATCAATTACATTATTTCTTTGTTCATATATAATTCTTCTTTGTTCATTTACGACATTATCATAATCAAGTAAGTTTTTACGCATGTCAAAGTTGTTTCCTTCTACTTTCTTTTGTGCTGATTCAATTGATTTTGTAAGTGATTTAGAACGTATTGCTTGATCTCCTACTAATCCAAGCGCCATTACCATACTTTTTACTTTATCAGTTCCAAATCTTCTCATTAGGTCATCTTCGAATGAAACAAAAAATTGACTCATTCCAGGATCTCCTTGACGACCTGCACGTCCACGCAACTGATTATCTATACGACGAGACTCATGACGTTCTGTTCCTATTACACAAAGCCCTCCTATTGCTCGTACTTCATCAGTTAATTTAATATCAGTACCACGTCCTGCCATATTAGTAGCTATTGTAATTGCACCTTTTTCTCCAGCTTGAGCAATAATCTCTGCTTCTCTTGCATGGTTTTTCGCATTTAATACTTCATGTTGCAACCCTTCTTTTTTTAGCATTGCAGATAATCGTTCATTATTTTCTACAGAAATAGTTCCTACTAATATCGGTTGTCCAGTTTCATGAATTGTTTTTATTGTTTTTACTATAGCTTCATATTTCCCTGATTCTGTAGAATAAACCAAATCTGCTAAATCTTCTCTTACTACTGGTTTGTTTGTAGGAATTCTTATTACATACATATTGTATATATTTCTAAATTCTTCTTCTTCTGTTTTTGCAGTTCCAGTCATACCAGAAAGTTTACTATACATTCTAAATAAATTTTGGAATGTTATTGTTGCCATAGTTTGGGTTTCTTCATTTATTTTAACATTTTCCTTTGCTTCAATTGCTTGGTGAAGTCCTTCACTAAATTGGCGTCCTTGCATTAATCGACCTGTAAATTGATCTACTATCACAACCGAACCATTATCTACAACATAATCTACGTCTTTTTTGAAACCATAGTTTGCCTTTAGAGCATTGTTTACATGATGAACTAAAGCTGAATTTCCAAAATCATATAAATTTTCTAATCTAAATATTTTTTCTAAATGCTCTGCACCTTTTTCTGTAATAGATACATTTTTTGTTTTATTATCTATTAGGTATTCATCTTCTTCTAATGCCTTTACTGCTTTATCTGCATCAATATATAAGTTTTTAGAATTCTGTTTTCCACCTGAAATAATTAATGGCGTTCTTGCTTCATCAATTAAAATAGAATCCACTTCGTCAACAATACAAAAATTTAATGCTCTTTGTACTCTATCTTCTTTTTTTACAACCATGTTATCTCTTAAATAATCAAATCCAATTTCGTTATTTGTAGAATAAAGGATGTCACAATTGTATGCTTCTTGTTTTTCTTTAGGAGACATTTCTCTCATATTTAGCCCAACAGTTAATCCTAAAAATCTAAAAATATTCCCCATCCATTCTGAGTCACGTTTTGCTAAGAATTCGTTTACTGTTATAATGTGAACTCCTTTTCCATCTAATGCATTTAAGTAAGCAGGCATTGTTTCTGTTAAAGTCTTTCCTTCTCCTGTTTTCATTTCGGCAATATTTCCATAATGGATTGCTAATCCACCTAATATTTGTACATAATATGGTTTTTCACCTAAAATACGGCTGTCTACTTCTCTAACTGTTGCAAAAGCATCCACCACTAAATCATTTAATGTTTCTCCATTTGCAAGTCTTTCTTTAAATTCTTTTGTTTTATTTTTTAGCTCTTCATCAGTTAAAGCAGCCATTACACTTTCTTTTTCTATAATTTGATCTGCTATTTTTTCAAATTTTTTTAATTCTTTATATTCTGAATCAATTAATTTTCTAAATATTCCCATGTTTTTCACACCTTCCGTGTAATCATTTTACCATATAAATAAGAAAAAAAGCAAAAATATATGGTCATTTTTCGCTTTTTTTCTTTTTCATCATAATTTTATTCTTAATTTTTCTATTTCGTTAATTCTAGTTTTAATTCGGTCTCATTTATTCTATGTAAAGCATTCGATATATATAGATTCATTTCTTCATCATTTTGACAAGTTAACATAACTCGAAAAAGCACAATAATCTCTATTTCGGTCATATATTTTAATAACTTTTCTTCAAATTCTTTATAAGTATTGTAAGATTCTCTTATACCATATTCTGTAATGGCACTCCAAATAATTTTAAAATATGGATATTCTAAATTGTAAGAATACAATAATTCTTTCGTAATTGCTTCTTTATAATTTTGATTACGTTCATCTAAACTGAATTCAAAAATGTAAATATGTTATAAATACTATCATACTCTATTTTATTTTTCTCATTGGTTTTGATATATCCAAAAAATGTATCTTTTAAGTAACTAGCAATCAAATCCTCTTCTGGTGATTTTTGATATTTTTCCTCATATAATAATTCATATATATTCCAAAATTCTTGTTTTCTTGACTAGTAGTTTCTCCTAAGATGTAACCTTCTTTATAAATAAGTAGAAGTAATTCTTCTAGTCTTTCTATCTCTTCTTTTCTATTTGTAAATCCTTCTTGAAGTTCTTCCCATATTTTTTCTAAATTTTTAGTTATAATATTTTTGGCTAATGTTTTTCTATTCATTAACTCACCGAGTAGCCTTATTGCTACTCTTAAATTATAATATCCGTCTTGAGAACCAAAGCTCGCTAATAACTCATCTTGTAAAGAATAGGTGTACATGTTATTCTCAAAATCTTCTTTAAATAAATACTTATACCAATCATTATAACTAAATCAAAGATCATCTGCATGTAATTTTTCATGAAAAAAATCGCTTTCTTCATTATAAAATTTTATAGTATGAGAGTAAGTTTGATAACTTCCAGATGTAATTAAATTATTACTTTTAATTTGTTGTTCTAATTTTTTAACTTTAACAAATCTTGTAGAATACATTGTTCCTAAGTAATCCCATCTCGTATAAAATTCACCATATTCTTCCATAAACGTTTTATATTTTTCATTTAATAAGTATCTAATTTCTTCTGTAAAATCTGAATTATTTAATGCGAGTGTATTAATTTGTTCCAACATTATTTTTCTTCTTGTTCTAGGTTATCCCATATTAAAAATGTTTTATATACACGCGGATTATCTAAAGCTATTTTACTGTGATCTTTTATAATAAAAGCTAAAATAATAAACATTAGTATTTTCTTTTGTAATTTTACTTTTTTCTTTTTTATTGGAATTCTTTTTTTAAATAATAATTATCGTTTTCTATTTCAACTATATAAACGCAATCTTTTCTTTTATACCAAACAATTCTTTTATTATTCCTAATAATATCTTTTATAATCATAGGATATTCCCCCTAAAGCTTCAAATAGATTATTTCGTTTTTTTTTAACAAGTCAAGAAAAAAAACACCTTTGTGGTGTTATTCTGCATCAATGATACCATAAGTACCATCTTTTCTTTTATAAACTACAGATATTTTGTTTTCTTCCTTTGCATTTTTAAAAATATAAAAATCATGATCTACTAATTCCATTTGAAGAACAGCTTCTTCTTCATCCATTGGCTTTAATTCTAATGTTTTTCTTTTTGCTATAGTTGATAGTTCTTCTTCTTTTTCTTCTTGTAATATCATTTCATATTGTAAAATATCTTTGAATCTTTTTTTCATTTTTGATTTATATTTTCTAATTTGTCTTTCTAGTTTATCCATACTTAAGTCTAATGCTGCATATAATTCTTCATGAGAGGTTTCTGTTCTTAATGTAAATTTTGGTGTAGGTATCGTTATTTCGATAATTTCCTCTTTATTTCTTGAACGCACTACTACATAAGCTTTAATCTCTTCTGGATTTTCAAAATATGCATCTAGTTTTCCAAGTTTACTCTCGATGTGATTTCTGATTCCTTCTGTTACTTTTAATTTGTCTCCACGTATATCTATTCTCATGTTATCACCTTCCTAGTATTAGTATAACAAATTTTCATGAAAAAAACTACCAATTTTGGTAGATTTCTTCTCTATTAGTTAACGGCATATTCGATTTCTTCAACATCAATAGCTTGTAAACCTTTAGCAGTTTCAATTAATTTAAAATCAACTTTGTTACCTTCTTTTAATGTTTTGTAACCATCTTTACGAATAGCAGAATAATGGACGAATATATCTTCAAGATCACCATATTCTATAAATCCATATCCTTTCGTATTGTTGAACCATTTAACAGTCCCTCTAATCATAAAAGTCACTCCCTTCCTATTACTCTAAATCGTCGTATTTTAAAAATATCCTGGCGCCAACTACAATTGGAATATATTCAAAACACGACAAACAGAATTTTATCATAGATTTACTTTTACGAACCCTAAAATGCATCAAATGCCCACTTTTTTGCTTCAAATTATCTTTTATGTAGATTACTTTCATTTTTTCGGAGTTTTAATCCACAAATTAAACTATTGATTCTAACTAAAAATTTTTATGTTTTTTTTCTGATAAACTTTGTGTCGTGAGGGGATGATGTAGTGAAATTTAAGTTTATTCAAGCTTCTCTAAATCTTATAAAAGAGAAAAGAGAAATAACAGCGCTTGAAGAAAAGAAACTTAAATATGGATTGGAAGGCTTTTATAACGTTGCAACAAAGACTGTTGTATTTCTAGCATTAGCTATTGTACTTGATATAGTACCAGAATATTTCATGCTTATATTTGTTTACTCTACTTTAAGGCTGTACGGTTTTGGTATTCATATGAAAACTAGTTTTCAATGTTGGATGACGTCTTTACCAATGTATATTGGTGGTTGTTTTCTTATAAAACATGTAGTTTTTCCAGATATTATTTTGTTTATTATGTGGGCTTTTGGTTTTATATCATTTTTATTATTTGCTCCAGCTGATACCCCATCTAGACCACTGATTTACAAAAAGAAAAGGGTTAGAGCTAAAATTTTATCCATATTAATTCTTTCAATTTATCTTGGTGTTTATTTAAACTCAACTAGCTCTATTACACATAACTTAATTGTTTATGGGATATTTATGGAATCTATTGCTATTAATCCAATTGTTTATAAATTATTTCATACCTCATTTAATAATTATAGGCAGTACGAACAAAATATGGTTTAAATTATTAAATATATATTTAAACAAAATAAAGATATGAAAGGGTGTGTACTAATGTTTTTAGCAAATATTTTATCAGGAGTTGCAAATCTTTTTGCAAAATCAGTTTCTTCTGCTTGCTGGTGCTTTTTCTTCGATGAACCAAAAGCTGATTTAGACATTATGTAATTTAGACTATTATAGTCTTTTTTTCATAAAAAAAGAAGCCTATTTTGTTTCTTGATTAGCCTTCTTTTTTATTTCCAAAAAATTTATAAATCTATTATTTTTAATACTTGTTGTTATTGTTAGATTTTTTCTTCCAATTAAAGAAAATAAGCCAAATCCATGACCTTTTTCTTTTGTAGTGTATTGGACTGTTCCTAATTTGTCTAATTCAATATCACCAGAAAAAGTATTTATAACTTTTATAGTAACTTTATCATTTGTTTCATTAAACTCTAAATAAAATAACTTTTCTTGACTATTTTTACTTGCTTCTAATGCATTGTCTAAAGTAACACCTAAAGCTTCACAAAATAAATTATAATTTCTTGATCCGACAGAATCTAAAATGTTATTTTTTATTTTGTTCGTTACTGAAATATCTAAATTTTCGTCTTGATATTTATACAATTTTTCGAAGACAAACCCGTTGATACCTAATGGCATTGCATTTACGTCATGCTTAATAAAAAAGGAAGAATTGTAATCCAGAATCATTTCATCAATAAGTTGTTTTGCTTCATCGTTTGAAACAGTCTTGACTCCCATTAATTTACTTTCCAAGTTATGTTTCAATACACGATATTGTGTAATAACTTTTCGATTAACTATGTCATTTTTCTCTAAAATTTCATTCGTTTTTTTAAATAAAATTAATTGATATTTCATAGTAATAAATGATATGATTACTACCAAAATTGCAAATCCTGCAATCAATAAAATCGTTACAACAAACTTGTCTCCCAAATTTTCTGAACTCATGAAACCTAGAAACAAATAAGTCATTACTATTAAAGTAATATGATTCATACTTAATTTTAAATTCAAAACTTTATTATAAATATTGTTTATTAAACGAATCATTATTTTTGAATTTGCTAATGCAAATAATGTAGCTGACATAGTAAATGAACCTATAGTTTTACAAATTTGTACATTTCTTTCATAAAACTCTATTAATTCAAATTGGTTCACTGCCATCATTACACATATATCCCATAATAAATTTATAATCCAGAAAATTGCACTATAATTTATTGACTCTTTTGATTTACAATTATATATACTTTTGAAAATATATGAAAAGTAAAATATAGTTATTAATGGCATAATAATTTTAAAATCGAAATACACTAATATAATTTGTAGTGCAGCAAATAAAAAGCCTAGAAAAATGTGAATTAACTTTATTTTCCTTTTCTTTTTTATTAATTTTTCAAACAAAAATATTTCTGAAATTTGAAATACTAAAATTGAAACAAAATCTAGTATTAGATTAATCATTCTTCAATATCCTTTCTAAATTTCTTAGAAAGCAAATCTACTTTTATTCCATTATCTAATATGAAATAGCCTTTTGAATAATTTCTCTCAGCCATTCGTGTTTTATTTGCTATACAACTTTTATGAGTCTGGACAAATCTTGAATCTAGATTTTTTAATAGCTCTGTTAAGGAATATCCTACTTTAAATTGAACTTCTTCTGTATGTATTATTGATTTTCTTTCTTCTTTATCTCTTGTTATGTACAAAATATTTTTCATATATATTTCTAACTCTACAAATTTTCCACTTAGTTTTAATACTCCACTATCTATTTTCTTATTGAATATTTTTTGTATATCGTTTTCTAATCTTTGCTCCATATCATCAAATTTTTCTATAAAGTCAAATACATCTAATATTTTTCGATGGGCACTTTCAAATAACTGATCATGCTTTGTTACAAATATGATTTCACTATCCCAATCTTTCTCTCTTATTTTATCGGCTATTTCTAATCCACTTATTGAATCTTCTAATTCAATATCCATTATATATACTTTTCTATATAATTCGGTATCAATCTCTTTTTGGAGTTCTTTACAATATTTACTAAAGTATTGTACTTCTAAATTTTGATTATTTTTTATTGAAAGTTTTCTTAATATTTGTTTAAATGTGTCTTGTACTAACTTCCCATCCTCCACGATAATGAATTTCATCATTTCTTTTCTCACACTCTCCCTATTTATTTACTGAAAGTAATTATATCATAGTTTTTTATAAAAAAGAAATACCTTTTTTAGGTATTCTTTTTATTATGAGCGCGTGATTATGTTATATTTTTATTTTATGTAACTTTTTCTATTTCCTTTCTAAATTTCTTAGAAAGCAAATCTACTTTTATTCCATTATCTAATATGAAATAGCCTTTTGAATAATTTCTCTCAGCCATTCGTGTTTTATTTGCTATACAACTTTTATGAGTCTGGACAAATCTTGAATCTAGATTTTTTAATAGCTCTGTTAAGGAATATCCTACTTTAAATTGAACTTCTTCTGTATGTATTATTGATTTTCTTTCTTCTTTATCTCTTGTTATGTACAAAATATTTTTCATATATATTTCTAACTCTACAAATTTTCCACTTAGTTTTAATACTCCACTATCTATTTTCTTATTGAATATTTTTTGTATATCGTTTTCTAATCTTTGCTCCATATCATCAAATTTTTCTATAAAGTCAAATACATCTAATATTTTTCGATGGGCACTTTCAAATAACTGATCATGCTTTGTTACAAATATGATTTCACTATCCCAATCTTTCTCTCTTATTTTATCGGCTATTTCTAATCCACTTATTGAATCTTCTAATTCAATATCCATTATATATACTTTTCTATATAATTCGGTATCAATCTCTTTTTGGAGTTCTTTACAATATTTACTAAAGTATTGTACTTCTAAATTTTGATTATTTTTTATTGAAAGTTTTCTTAATATTTGTTTAAATGTGTCTTGTACTAACTTCCCATCCTCCACGATAATGAATTTCATCATTTCTTTTCTCACACTCTCCCTATTTATTTACTGAAAGTAATTATATCATAGTTTTTTATAAAAAAGAAATACTTTTTAGGGTATTTCTTTTTCTAAAAGATATGTGCTTGCATTATTAAAATAAAAGATTTTTCTATTTTCTAATTCTTTAATAATTGTTATTATTTCTTTGTTACTTCCTAAAAAATAATAACGATATTTTTCTGAATTGTTTTCTAATAAAGCTTTTATTATTTGTTTTAGTGATTTAAAAAACATTGTTGGAACATAATTTTTTTCTATTTTGTTATTTTTCTTTTTTAATATTGTAAAGTAATTATCATGAATATTTATTATGATTTGATTTTTTTTTAAATTAAACAATGTACTTTCTTTTACATATGAAATAATTTTTATTCCATTATTTTTTAAAATACTTGTTAGTATTTGTTTGTCTATTTCTTCGTAATGGATGGGTAGGATAATCTTAATTTTTTTAGAATAAATTAATGTACTCCACTTTTCTTTTTTTATTAATTTAATTAATTCTTCTTCAAAAAGTGGTATGTTTTTTATTTTTCCATATTTCATTGCTTTTTTTGAAATTGTGTATTCTTTAATTTCTTCTTTCTCCATATATTGGATTTTATTTTCGTATAAGTATAATGTTATCATTTTTAAAAAAATCCCTTGTGGGATTAATTTAATTCGTTAATGTCTTTTTCAAATATTGTATTAGGATTTACTAGTATTCCATCCATATATACTTCAAAAAGAAGAGTTTGTGGTTTTTCAGTTTGTAATTTTGTTTCACCTGATTTTGCAATGATATCTCCCATTTTTACTGTATCCCCAACATTTACTTTTGTTTCACCATGTGTGTAATAAATTGTAGTCATTTTAGTAGTATTTTCAACTGTTATGACATTTCCTAGTATTTCATCTTGTTTTATATCTTTTATTTTTCCATTCATTATAGCAACACAATCGAATTCTTCATCACTTTCGTAAAGAATTCCTGTATTAGGCATATAAGTATTTTCATAAAAAATTAAAGCTTTTGATTGATTTTCTGCTTCATCATCTTTATTATAAAATTCTCTTGCAACTGTAACTTTTTCACTGGTAAAAGGTTTTGTAACTTTTATAGTATTTTCATTTTCTTCGCTTGGTTTATCCTCTGATTCATTAAACACACTCATAGTATA
>CAOJCV010000002.1 GCA_948432605.1 uncultured Mycoplasmatota bacterium
AAGAAAAAACATTTGAATTAAGATTATGGATGGATGAGAATACCCCAACAGTGGATGATGCAATGAACGCAAATTATATGGGCAAGATTACCATAAATAGTAGTTATGTAGCTTCACCAAATACAAAAAATATGATGGTAGCTATGGAAGTTCATGAAGAAAGTGATGGAATGAATAGAGGAGTTCTCCAAAATGATATTTATACTCAAAATGGCAGATTTTCCATTTCAAAAGTTGTCTTTCAAGATCAAGTAAATCCAATAGAAAATCCAGAAGAAATAGTAGATTTTAGTGTATCGCAAGATAGATCAGTGTTGGGGTATTACGTAAAAGATAATCTTGAAAGTGAATCTTCAACATATACATTATATATCCAAGCAGATGGAAAAATTAAAGTAAATCCTAAGGCTTCTTACTATGGGTTGGTCTGGTATGGTAATCTATGGAGTGGGCCATATCCAATCATAGAAGGATTAGAAAATTGGGATACCAGTTTGGTGACAGATATGAGTAATATGTTTTTTGGAGGTTCTTTTAAAGAATTAAATTTATCTCATTTTGACACCTCAAATGTAACTAATATGAGTGGTATGTTTCAAGGTATAGAAAGTGAATGGGCCAGTATTGATGGTTTAACCAGCTTAGATATAAGTAACTTTGATACATCTAAAGTAACTAATATGAGTGGTATGTTTGGTAGACTGAGTAGCTTAACAAGCTTAAATGTAAGTAATTTTGACACATCAAAAGTAACCAATATGGGTGAAATGTTTTCAGGAATGAGTGGCTTAGCAAGTTTAGATGTAAGCAACTTTGATACGAGAAATGTAACGAATATGAATTATATGTTTCATGGAATGAGAAGTTTAACGAGTTTAGACCTAAGCAATTTTGATACTACAAATGTAACGAATATGAGACATATGTTTAATGGAATGTACAGTTTAACGAATTTAAATCTAAGTAGTTTTGATACTTCAAATGCAACTGATATGCAGTCTATGTTTCAATACAATCGCAACTTAACAAACATAGTATATGGAAATAATTTTATCAAAAATTCTGAACTTAATATAAATTATATGTATAGTGACTGTCCAGCAAACAAACCAACTCATTCTTCTTGGGACGATGTTTCATGGGAGTAGTATGATTTCAGTAAAAAATTATCTTTTATTTGAAATATAGTTGTTAAAAAATCCCTCTTTTGAGGATTTTTTTGATATACTTAAATAGAGGTGTAGTTATGGATCAATTTCGACCTGATATCTATCAAAAAAGTATTTATGATATCAATTATCAAAAATTAAAAGAAAATGGGATTTGTTGCTTAATCTTTGATTTAGATAATACCATTGCTTCTATAGATATTGAAGTTCCTGATAAAAGACTTCTTGAATTTTTTTTGTATTTAGAAGATTTAGGATTTAAAACCATTATTTTGTCTAATGCAAGTAAAAAAAGAGTTGCTCCTTTTAAAGAGAAATGTAATATTGATTCTTCTTTTAAAGCTAAGAAACCTTTAAAAGGAAAATATTTGAAAATTTTAAATATTTATAATTATAAAGATACTGAAATAGCTTGTATTGGAGATCAATTGTTAACAGATATTTTCGGGGCAAATCGTATGGGTTTTACAAGTATTTTGGTTAATCCTATTAGTAAAAAGGAATCATTTGGAACAAAAATAAATCGTTGTGTTGAAAAAATGATTTTCAAAGGATTTCAAAAAAGGGGTATTTTTTTGAAAGGACATTATTATGAATAAGAAATGTGTTGGATGTGGGGTTCATTTACAAACAGAGAATAAAAATAAAAAGGGATATACTGTGTCTTTAGATAAAGATTATTGTATGCGTTGTTTTCGTTGGAATCACTATAAAGATTTTTCCTTAGGTCAGGAATGTATTAAAAAAGAAGATATTATTTCTAAATTAAATCAAAATTCAGGCTTAACTTTTTTCTTTATCGATTTCTTAAATTTACATGAGGAAGCAATAAGAGATTATGAAAAAATTAAAAATCCTAAAATGTTAGTTATTACAAAATTAGATACAATTCCAAAAAGTATTTATTTAGAAAAAATTAGAATGTGGCTTAAAGATGTGTGGCAAATAGAAAAAGTTATTTTTTTAAAAAAGAATAGTAATACTAGTCAAAAGAAAATAGAAACATGTATTAGTGAAATGCGTGTTAAGACTGTTTATTTTGCAGGAATTACCAACGCTGGAAAAAGTACTTTTTTAAATTCTTTTTTTCAAAATGCTAAATTAACTGTAAGTGAAATGCCAAATACTACTTTGGATTTTTTGAAAATGAAAATGGGAGATATTACAATATACGATACTCCAGGAATTCCTTATTCTCAGTTTGCTTTAGATCCTAAATTTATTCAAAAAGTAAATTTAGAAGGAGAAATGAAACCTAAAAATTATCCATTAAAAAAGGAAGCGAGTTTAGTTATTGAAGATAAGATAAGAATATCTTTTTCAATAGATAATAATATTACTTTTTTTGGAAGTAATTATTTACAATTAAAAAAAATATATGAGAAAAATTTATCTTTGTTAAATTTGAATAAATTAGAGCTCTTTGTTAAGAATAATAGTAATTTATATATAAAAGGGTTAGGCTTTTTCTATATTAAGAAAGCTTCTAATGTAAATATATATGGAGTTTCTCAAGACCAGATTTCTGTTGTCTCTTCTTTCTTGGGGGAAAGTGAGTGGAAGTATGAATAGAATTCGCGTTATGGATGAAAATCTTGCTAATAAAATTGCAGCTGGTGAGGTTGTAGAAAAGTGTTCTTCTATTGTTAAAGAACTATGTGAAAATAGTATTGATGCAAAGGCTAAAACGATACTTATTAATCTTTTGGAAGGTGGAAAAAAACTTATTGAGGTTATAGATGATGGAATTGGAATGAATAGTGATGATGCAAGTCTTGCTTTTCAACGTCATGCTACTAGTAAAATATATAAAGATGACGATTTATTTTTTATAGATACTTTAGGATTTCGAGGAGAAGCTCTTCCATCCATTGCAAGTGTTTCAAGAGTTGAATTAAAGACCAGTGATGGTAATGTTGGTACTCACATAGTGATTGAGGGTGGAAAAAGATTACTTGAAGAGAAAAGTGATGCAAGAAAAGGTACAATGATTAAAGTAACAAATCTTTTTTATAATACTCCAGCAAGGCTTAAGTATTTAAAAAGTGATGCATCTGAACTTGCAAATTGTGTTTCGCTTGTTGAACGTTTGGCTCTTTCTCATCCTGATATTTCTTTTACCTTAAATCATGATGATCATTTTGTTGTTAAAACAAGTGGAAGTAATGATTTATTAAAAACAATTCATGAAATATATGGTGTTTCAGTTTCTTCTAAAATGATTGAAATAAAAAATTCTTGTGATGATTTTGATATTTATGGATATATTTGTAAGCCAGAAATTTTAAAAAGTAATCGCAATCATATGATTGTCTTTGTAAATGAAAGGGTAGTAAAAAATTTTGAAATAAATAAGGCGATTAATGATGCTTATTATACATATAAACCTGATATTAAATATCCTATTGTTATTTTAAAAATAAATACTGATCCAACTTTGATTGATGTAAATATACATCCGACAAAGCAAGATATTAAAATGGGAAAAATGGATGTTTTAACAGATTTGATTTTAAATACTTTAAAAGATGCTTTATATAAAACTTTATTAATTCCAAATGCGGCAGAACGTATTCCTGTATCTAATCCAATTCAAAAAAAAATTTTGGAAAGTGTAGTTAAAGAAAGTGATGAAGAGTATTCTATTACTACTCAAACTACTTTTGATTTTGCAAATAGTGAACTTGAGGAATCTGTAGAAGATGTGATTGCTGTAAATCCGGAAATGAAAAAATTAAAGCTTTATCCAGTTGGAGTAGCACATGGGACATATATAATTGCTGAGAATGAAACAGGTGTATTTTTGATTGATCAACACGCTGCTCAAGAAAGGATTAATTATGAACGAAATATGAAAGCTTTGAAAGAGAAAAAAGTTGCTACTACAGAGCTTTTGTTTCCAATCACGATTGAACTATCTTCAAGCGATTATTTAAAGTTAAAAGCTCAAGAAGATTTATTGCTAGAAATGGGTTTTGGAATAGAAGAGTTTGGAGTAAATACTTTTGTTTTTAAACATCATCCTACATGGTTATTGGAAGGGCATGAGGAAGAAAGTATTCGAAGAATTATTGATTTAATAGTTGGAGGATTATCTGGTTTTGATCGTGTAAAATTTAATGAATCGATTGCCATTACTTTGTCTTGTAAAATGAGTATTAAAGCGAATATGCATATTTCTCATGAAGCACAGGAAGAATTGTTAAATGAACTTTGTTTATGTGATAATCCATATAATTGTCCTCATGGAAGACCTACGATTATAAAGTTTACAATTTATGATTTAGAACGAATGTTTAAAAGAAGTATGAATTAATTTAAATTTTTTATTGTATTTAAAAAGGAGATAACTATGATTTTAGCTATTGTAGGACCAACAGGAGTTGGCAAAACGAAATTAAGCATTGAACTTGCTAAAAAGTATAATGCAATTATTTTAAATTGTGATGCTATGCAAGTATATAATTCTTTGAATATAGGAACGGCTAAAGTAAAAGAAGAAGAGAAAGAAGGAATTCCTCATTTTCTTTTTGATATAGCACCTGTAACTCAAAATTATACTGTTTTTGATTATCAAAAAGACGTTAGAAAACTTTTAGATAAGTATTATGATAGAAATATTATCTTTGTTGGTGGAACTGGACTTTATTTGAAAGCTGCTCTTTATGATTATCATTTTGAGGAAGAAAATAATTATTTTGATTATTCAAATTTTTCAAATGAACAACTTTATAAAGAGTGTTTAATAAAAGATCCTAATTGCTCTATTCATATGAATAACAGGAGACGATTGATAAGATTTTTAATGAGAAAAAATTATAGTGATGAGGCACCTAAATCTTTATATGATGCTATTATCATAGGACTTACTACAGAAAGAGAAAACCTTTATTCTATTATTAATCAAAGAGTTGATCAAATGGTTTTAGATGGCTTGGAAAATGAAGTGAGAGCATTTTATGATAATCATATTGAAAGTAAGGCTTTGAAAACAGCTATTGGGTATAAAGAGTTTTATGAATATTTTGGACAACTTATTTCGTATGAGGAATGTATTGATAAAATAAAGAAAAATTCTAGGCACTATGCAAAACGGCAATATACTTTTTTTCGGCATCAGTTACCTGTTGAGTGGTTTTCTGTTAATTATGCAGATTTTAATGAAACAATTGATAAAGTTATAAATTATATTGAAAATAAAAATTACTAATGGTTTTTTAGTAATTTTTTTCTTTTAATTCTAAATAAATATTTTTTTTGAAATCATGTTCTGTAATTTTTACTTCTCCTTCTTCATCTATACTTTTTAGTTGTGATGTAGTAATTAAAAAGTATTTGTGTTGTAGATAGTCTTTTCCATCTTTACTTACTGGATCATCCCAGGTAAGGTCTAAGTGTAACCATTGATTGTCTATGTAAATGGCATTCCATACATGTCCAGCACTGTTACTGCCTTTTTCTGGGGTCATTGCTACTTTAAAATTAGGAATATTCAATTTAATTAAAAATAGGGCCATTGCATCTGTATATCCATTACAAGTAGCAAATCCTTCAAAAAGTGGGCCATATGCAATGTAAGAACGGTATTTTGAAGAATTTTCATTATTTCTTTCAATGTCGTATTTTGTTGTATTTATAATATAATCATGAATTTTTTCTATTTTTTCTCTTGTATTCATTGTGTCATTTAAAATTTCTTGGGCAATTTCATCTACTTTTTTATTAATTTGTTTTATTTCTTCTTCTTTGTAAAAATAATCAACTGTGATGGTAATACTTCCATTTTCACTTATTACTGTTCGTACATTTGAAAAGCCATTAAAGGGATGAACGAAATTATTTAAATGGGTTAATAGATCTTGATTTTGACTAAATTCTTTTACATCATTTAAGCAGTTCACATATTCATTTGGGCAATAAAATGTAAATTTTTTCCAACCATTATTTACAATTGTATAAAATATGTTCATAATATCTTGTTTACTTAAAGGAACAAAATTTTCTGTTTGTTTTACAAATAAAAATGTTTCTTTTTTGGAATAATCATTTTTTGGTTCGATCACAATATCAGGCTCTTTTTTTATTAAATGTACTATTTGATCTGTTATTTTGTCCATATTAAAAAATAGAAATACTAAAAAAAGAAAACAAGATAATGGGATAAAAATTTGTTTTATGATTTTTTTCATAGACATCAACCTAAAAATATTTTATCAAAGAACAATCTTAAGAGCAATCTATTCTTTACAATTCGACAATATAAGTGTAGAATTGAGTCTTAGGTGGTAATATGACATACGGTTATGAATTAGAATTTTTAAGGGCTTCTTTAAAATCTTTGGCAGAAAAGTATCATATAAAATATTATGATTTATCATCTTCTTTAGATTATAAAGATTTTGCCTTGAAGAGTGAGTGTAATATTACAGAATTTGGATGTGGTGGAGAACTTATTTCGCCAATCTATAATGATAAAAATGTAGAAATTTGTAAAAAGGAATTAAAAGAAAAATTGTATATTTTGAAATCAGAAAAAGCTTATATAAAGAAAAATTCTGAAAAGACTGGTTTTCATATTCATATAGGAACGGATATTTTTGAAGATGATTGGGAAAGAAAGATTTATTTTTTTAAATTTTTAAAAGCTTTTCAAAATGAAATTTTTGATTTTGCAAAAGGGGAAGAAGAACAACTTCGATCTTGTGCATCAATATGTGCAGGAAGGCTTACTAAAAATATAGTGGAAGAAATTATAAAAAAAGGAATATATAATATAACTATATTGTCGAAGTTTTATTGTGTTCGATTTAGTAAGTATAATACAGTTGAACTTAGATATTTTAATGCTAGTTTACAATATGATATTTTAGTAAGTTATCTTTTATTTGTTCTACGATTAGGTAGTATTTGGAAAAATAAGCAATACGATAAAGAAGTAATTGATTTCTTTTATAAAAAAGAGGATCAAAAAATTTCAAAAAAACGAATTCTTGTTTTAAAAGATATGTTTTGCTAATGAGTATTGTTCATTTGAAAATAAAAAAAACAGCTTTTAAGCCATTTCTTTTACTTTTTGAGAAAGTCTAGATTTTTGACGATCTCTTGTATTTTTCTTAATTAAACCTTTGCTTGCAGCACGATCAATATATTTTTGAGTATCAGCAAGGAGTCTTGAAGCATTTTCTTTTTCTCCAGCAGCAATAGCTTTATCACATTCACGAATGCAGTTTTTTACACGAGCTTTTAATTCATGAAAATTTTCAGTTTTCTTTGCAATTACTTTAATCGCTTTTTTAGAACTCTTAATGTTAGCCATACATAATCTCCTTTCTTCATAAGTCATGTATAATTTTATCAGAAACCTTATTAGAATACAAGTAAAACTAGTTGATTTTTCTCTAAAATTTGACAAAATGCATACTTTTTGGTAGGATACATTCTATAAATGGGGGTAATTATGACAAATGTTGATTTTAAAAATATTACAAAAGATTGGCTTGATTTTGGATCATTAGATTCAAATGTTAAAAAATTTGATGATCTTGTAATTCCAAGAAGATATTCGATGGAAATGCAACATGGCTTCTTTTTTCAAAAAGATAATATTTTATATCATTTTAAAGTTTTGAATTTAAAAAAGTATTATATACGCGAATTGTTAGGCGAGCTTGTATCAGAAAGCCTTTCTATTCCGACAATTAAATGCAATTTAGCTAGGATCAAAATGAATAATAAGGATTTTTTTGGTTTAGTATCTGAATGGGCAAGAAATCCTTCTTATAGTTATTTTTCTATAGAAAAGTTTCGTTCACAGTTAGATGTGTCTAAGAATCCATTAAAAATATTAGACGTTTTAGAAGATAACTATCCTAATTCTATTATCAATCAAGAATTTAGAAATTTTTTGGCTAGAGATTATTTTGCTCATGAATTAGATCGCAAGGAGGATGAAATTACATTTCAATCAAAAAATCAAGAAGTTAGTTTTGGATATCTTTGTGATTATGAATTTGAATTTTATAAAATAAATCAACTGATTGGTATTGAAAATTATTATAAAATGGATTTAGAAAATGAAAGTATAAAAAGAAGAGTTTTAAGTGATGATCGTTTAATGGAATCTTTTCGCAAAGTATTAAAAATTAATTTTTTGAATTTATTAGAACAATTAGAAACTCAGAAAAAAATAAATATTACAAAGGAGGAAAAAGATAATTTATTAGAATTTCAATTAAATAGTCAAAAAGAAATTCGAAGAGTGTTGTCTTTATAAAAATTATGGAATCTAAAATTTTTTTTGATCATTTAATCCAATTAGGTAATTTAGATGAAAAGAAAGTTTTTTTACAAGATGATATCATTCCAGAGTGTAAAAGATCAAATAGTGATATATTTTCTTCAGGTTATTGGATTAAATATAATAATGAACTTTATTATTTTAAAATTAGGGATAGAGAAGATCTTTTGAAAGAACTTTTAGGGGAATTAGCTAGTAAATATTTTCAAATTCCAACTGTTCATTATGAGCTTGCTACTGGATTTGTAGAGCAAAATGGAAGTTTAGTTCAAGTTTATGGGGTTTTATCCAGATTTGCTAGAACTAACAGTAAAAAATATATGCCTTTGCAAGATTGTCTTAAAGCTCATCATTATGAATTTATTGACGGGATATATGTAGTCGATGTTATACAAGATCTTTGGCCTGACTCACCAATTAGTAAAGAAATTTATGCTTTTTTAGTAAGAGACTTTTTTACAAATGATTGGGATCGTATTACTAATGAAGTTTTAATTGAGTTAGGTTCTAAGCCTCGTTTCGGTTATCTTTGTGATTATGAGGCTGAATTTACAGAATTACAATTAAAAATTGCCATTCCAAGTTTTTATTATATGACTTTGGAAAATGAGATTATTTTGGATAAAATAAAGAAGCACGATCTTTTTATTGAAAATTTTGAAAAAGCACTGAAAATTGATTTAGTGAGTATGCTAGAACAGTTATGCTCGGAAAAACAGATCCGTTTAAATGATTGGGCTCTTTTGAAGTATCAAAATTTTGAACAAAAGCAAAAAGACATGATATTAAATAAATTATTTCGATAGTACATTAGTAGAAGCTGTTTTGTATGCTCTGATAAGTCCTCCAGCTCCAAGTTTTGTTCCACCAAAATAGCGAACTACAAAAATTACTTTGTTAGTTAAATTGTTTCTTTCTAAGACTTGATAAATAGGGGATGCACTTGTGCCACTTGGCTCTTTGTCATCACTTTTTCCAGCAGTATTTGTTAAAATGTAAGCATATGGTATATGTCTTGCTTTTTTATGTTCTTTTTTTAATGATTCCCATAATTTTTTTACTTCTTCTTTTGTTTCTACTTCATAATAATATGCTATAAATTTTGATTTTTTAATTTCTAAGGTGTATGTGTTTAAAAGTTTCATAGAATCACCTCTTAATTTTATGATACAATAAATATGTAGAAAAGAAAACAAATTTGGTAATAACCGTGTTATTTTTTGAAATACTAATATATAAGGAGGATTAAAATGTTAAAAGAAAAACTTGCTCAAATTCCAAATTTACCAGGAAGCTATCAAATGAAAAATAAAGATGGGATTATTATTTATGTTGGAAAAGCTAAAAATTTACATAAAAGAGTAAATTCTTATTTTAATCGCACCCAAACTGGTAAAACTGCCAAATTAGTTAGTGAGATTAATGATTTTTCATATATTGTCACTTCTAGTGAGTTGGAAGCTTTTTTGCTAGAAATTAATTTGATAAAAGAATATGATCCGAAATATAATATTTTGCTAAAAGATGATAAAAGCTATCCTTATATTGAATTTATTGAACATCCTTATCCTAAACTTAAAGTTTCAAGATATTTAATGGTGAAAAAGAAGGAACATAAGAAACTATATGGCCCTTATCCAAATGCGTATGCTGCTAGAAGAATTGTAAATTTGTTAAATCGTTTGTATCCTTTAAAAAAATGTGATGGAAATCCAAAAAAAGTTTGTCTTTATTATCATATTGGAGAATGTTTAGGATTTTGTGAAAAGAAAGAAACTGTAGAAGATATTTTGAAAATGAAGGAAGACATTTTGGGTTTTTTAAATGGAAATGATAAAATTTTAAAAGATAAAATTATGGAAAAAATTAATCTTTATAGTGAAGCTTTAAACTTTGAATTAGCCCTAGAATTAAAACGTGAATTAGATTATATAAATATTGTTTTAGATAAACAAAAAATTACGATTCAAGATTTTACAAATCGCGATGTTCTTGGTTATTATTTTGATCGTGGTTATATTTCTGTGCAATTATTATTTTTAAGAAATGGAAAATTAGTAGGGGGACATACTGATATGTTTCCTGTTGTTAGTGATTTGGTAAGTGATATGGAGTCTTATTTACCTGCTTTTTATTCTCGTCATGAAATTCCTAAAGAGATTCTTATTTCGAATGATATTCATACAGATGTATTGAATGAATATTTTGAACAAAAATTATTTAGTCCTCAAAAAGGGCAAAAAAAACATTTATTAGATATGGCAGAAGAAAATGCTAGAATTAATTTGGAAAATGAATTAGAAATAACTATTAAAAAAGAAAAATTAACAGAAAATGCTAATGAGGAATTAAAGCGTATTTTACATTTAGATATTTTGGATCGTATTGATTTATTTGATAATTCTAATCTTTTTGGAGATTGGTCTGTTTCTGGAATGGTTGTTTTTAAAAATGGAATGCCTGCCAAAAATGAATATCGTAAATATAAAATTAGCTTTGATAAAAATGATGATTATAATATGATGCGAGAAGTAATTTATAGACGTTATCAAAGGGCATTGGTTGAAAAAACTGAACTTCCTAATTTGATTATTGTGGATGGTGGAATTGGGCAAATTCATGCTTGTAAAGAAATTCTTCAAGAACTTAATTTAAATATTAAAGTTTGTGGTTTAAAAAAGAATGATAAACATAGAACGAATGATTTAGTGGATGGGGATACTTTTTTGCTTGTTGACATTCCACGTGATAGTGATGTTTTTCATTATTTGACAAGAATGCAAGATGAGGTTCACAGATACACCATTACATATCACAGGACTATTAGAAGTAAAGGATCTATCAGTAGTGTCTTAGATGGTATTCCAGGAATAGGCACCAAAAGAAAAAAAGATTTGATAAAGAAATTTGGTAGTGTTACAAATATGGAAAATGCTAGTTTAGAAGAATTAGAAAAGATAGTTCCACATGACGTTGCAGAATCTTTAAAAAGTTATTTAATGAGTAGAAAAAATGAAAAAGAAAAGAGAAAATAAATCTTGACAGGGGGGGGGGTATCTTTTGGTATAATAAAGTTAACAAAAGATGATTTTGTTAGTTTAAATGTGATTCTCTTGTAAAGCTATTCTTATATTTGTTGCGAATTGTATTTTTTCATGCTAGAATTATTACAACAGAATTATTGTAGGGTGATTTAATGAAAAATAAAGTTTCTAAAAGAAGGGTTTATTATTTTATCAAAAGAGGATTTGATATTTTTTGTAGTATTATTGGTATATTAGCTTTAATTCCGTTATGGATTATTATAAAGATTAGCTATATGTGTACTGGTGATTTTCATGGTGTTTTTTATAGACAAAAAAGGTTAGGTAGAAATGGAAAAATTATACATATTTTTAAATTTCGAACAATGGTTGTAAATGCGGAAGAAATTCTTCAAGAATGGCTTCAGAATAATCCTCAGAAAAGAGAAGAATATTATAAAGATAGAAAAATTGAAAATGATCCAAGAATTACAAAGATTGGGAATGTTTTAAGAAAAACTTCTTTAGATGAATTTCCTCAATTTTTGAATATTTTATTTGGAGATATGTCTTTGATAGGCCCTCGTCCAGTTGTTTTGGATGAAGCAGATAATTATGGAAAAAATAAAGCTAAGTTTTTAAGTATGAGACCTGGATTAACTGGATATTGGGCAAGTAATGGCCGTAGTAATATTTCCTATGAAGAAAGAATGAAAATGGAACTTTATTACATTGATCATTGTAGCTTATTACTTGATATTCAAATAATATTTGATACCGTTTTTGCAGTTATTAAAAAAGATGGTGCAAAATAAAAGGAATTTTGTAAAAAAATGTAACTAATTTGAATAATTTGAAAATTATGTTATATTTATTTAAATATAGTTTTTTTGGGAAATGTTTTTTCTTTAAAACAAAGAATAGAGGTAGAATTATGGAATATATGGAGTTGACAATTGAAGATGTAAAAAAATTGTCACTGGATTTAGCGAAAAAAATAAAAAAAGATTTTAACCCTGATTACGTTCTTTTTGTGGAACGAGGGTCTTTATATATAGGACAAGAAGTATCTAATTTTTTTGAAGTTCCTTTGTTAGGTGTTTCTGCTTCTCGAAAAAAAAGTAAATTGAAAAAAGTTGTTAGTCCATTATTGATTATAATTCCGTCATTTATAAAGAAAAAGCTTAGGGAAAAAGAAATAAATTCTAATACTCATGAGAAAAATTCTGATAGAAAAGTTTTTTTGAATTTTGATTGTAATTTAAATAAAAAGAATGTTGTAATAGTGGATGATTCTGCAGATACAGGATTTAGTATTTTGCAGATTCAAAAAAAGTTAAAAGAAAAATATCCAGAAATTACAGTTAAAACAGCTTGTTTAAATGTATTAGATAAAAGTGTAAAAAATATTAAAATTGATTATTTTTTGATGAAAAATACTATGTTGTCAGGTCCATGGTCGAATGATTCAAAATTTCATAAACAATTTTTAATTGATTTTCAGCATTATAAGAGTGGAGGTTTTTTTTGTGAAAAATATTAATGAGGAGCTAAAAAAATTACAGTCAATAGAACTAGATATGTTACAAGAATTAAAAAAAATTTGTACTAAACATGACTTAAAATATTATATTATTGGAGGAACTTTATTAGGAGCAAAACGACATGGTGGATTTATTCCATGGGATGATGACATTGATGTAGCGATGCCAAGAAAAGATTATGATTCTTTTATTTCTATAGCCAAAAAGGAGTTGGTGCATCCTTATAAGATAAATCATTATACATTGGAAGATAGTGATCCTACAAAATATGTTGCTGGGGTTGTTAATTCAGATGTTATTGTTTATGAAGATCGTGCATCAGAGTTTTCACAAAATTTGTGGATTGATATTTTACCAATAGATGCTTTACCAAATAGTTGGTTAGGGATGAGAATGTTTAAATTTAGAACTTATTATTATCGTGCTCTTTCTGGTTTTGTTAATATAGATAAAATTAGAAATATTAAAAGAAAGTGGTATGAAGTTGCTCTTATAAAATTTGCACAAATAATCCCTATTGGAAAAATTTTAAATCTTTTTAAAATTCGTATTAAAATGGATAAAATGTTTCGAAAACAAAATTATCTAAAAGCAAATTTTGTAGGAACTTTTTTAGGAAGATATGGGTTTCATGAAGTTGTTCCTAAATCTTATTTTGGTGAGGGAACTATGATAGAGTTTGAAGGTATTCCTTTTAATGCTCCAGAAAAGCTTGAAGAATATTTGACTCATATGTATGGCGATTACATGCAATTACCACCAGAAGATAAAAGAAATCCACATATTGTTAAGGTAGAATATAAAAACAAAAGAAAAGAGGAAAAATAAATATGAAAAGAATTATAACTTATGGAACATATGACTTATTACATTATGGACATATTAATTTATTGAAAAGAGCGAAAGATTTGGGAGATTATTTGATTGTAGGATTATCCACAGATGAATTTAATACAAATGCAAAAAATAAGAAAACTTATTTTCCTTATGAAGTCCGTAAGCAATTGCTTGAATCATTGAGATTTGTAGATTTGGTTATCCCTGAAGAAAATTGGGAGCAAAAAAAGACTGATATAGTAAAATATGAAGCAGATGTTTTTGTTATAGGTGATGATTGGGCTGGCAAATTTGATGAATTAAAAGAATTTTGTGAAGTTGTTTACTTACCAAGAACACCAGAAATTTCTACTTCGAAAATTAAATCAGATTTAGGAATTAATTCTAGTAACCAGAAAGAGTAATTTTATGAATGATTGTCCTTATGCATTAGAAGAAATTTATTCTAAAATTGATACAGCTGAAATAATATCTTTTGATATTTTTGATACTTTAATTAAAAGAAATTTTTCTGAACCGAAGGATATTTTTTTTCAGGTACAACAGATATATAATAATACACATGATCAAAAAATTATTGATTATGTTGAGCAAAGAATAGAGGCCCAAAAAAAAGCTCGATTAGCCCATATAAAAGATGATTATACTTTTGAAGAATTATATAATTTTTTACAATATGAAGATTTTATAAAAAGTGAATTAAAAAATATTGAAATTGAAGTAGAATTAAATGCTTGTGTTGCTAATGAGTGGATGAAAAATGTGTATGATTATTGCTTATCAAATAATAAGACTATTGTAATTGTTTCAGATATGTATCTTGATGAGAGTATTGTTTCTAAAATATTAAATAAAAATGGTTTTAATAATTATAAAAAGTTATATGTTTCTTCGAAATATAGATTACGAAAGAGAAATGGATTATTATTTAAAAAAGTGTTGTCAGATTTTTATATAAAACCTCAAAAGTTTTTGCACATTGGAGATTCTTATAAGAGCGATTATTTATTTGCTAGAAAAAATGGAATGCAAGCAGTTCATATTCCAACAAAGGTAAATAATTTGAATTATTATTGTAATAAAGTTCCTAATTCATTAGAAGAAAACTTTTTTTTGAATTTTTTAAATAATAAAATTACTAGTCAAAGAAGTCGCGAAGAAAAAATTGGCTTTGAAATATTTGCACCATTGTTATATGGTTATATTCATTGGTTAAAAGAAAAGTTTTTGGAGAAAGATTTAAAAAATATTTTCTTTTGTTCAAGGGATATGTATTTAGTTTATAGTTTTTTTGATAAATATTTACCAGATTTTTTGTCACACTATTTTTATATTTCAAGAAAGAGCATTCGAGGAGCTTATCTATATAAATATCCAACATTAGAAAATATAAATGATATTATATCTGTAAAAAAAATGTCTATGAAACAATTTTTAAAAAATATTAATGTCAATGAAAATAATGTTAAGACAGTCTTACAAAATTGTGATTTAGATTTATCTATTTCTATAGATTTGGCGTCTCCTACTACTAATTTTCGAAATTTTGTAGAAAAAATTAAAAAAGAAATTGTATCAAGTAATAAAGAAAAATATGATTTATTTTTAAAATATTTAAAGCAAATAAATTTTCAAGGAGAAGTTGCTTTGGTGGATAGTGGCTGGAATGCGACTTCACAATATTGTTTGAGTAAAATAATAGAAGATGTCAATATAAATGGTTTTTATGTTGGATTAGAGTACAAAGCATATGAAAGAATAAATCCAAGTTTGTTGCATGGTTATTTATTTTCTTTAAATAAAAATGTTCAGCTTATACCTTTTGTTAATTCTTTTAAACAAGTTTTGGAGTCTGTGCTATCAGGAACACAACAGTCTGTAATAGGTTATCAATTAAATGAAGAGAACAAGGTTATTCCTGTTTTAGATAACACAAGCGTGGAGATGCCAGTATTTGCTTTGGATGTTCAAAAAGGTATAATGTCTTTCTTACAAAACGCTTTAGAAAGCAATCTAAGTCTGTTTTGTTCAGAACAATTTTTATTTTATGGTATTTATAACGTGTCGACAAATCCAGATTTAAAAGATGTTAAGATTTTAACTAATTTTCAAATAAATAATCTTGAAATAAATTCCTACAATTATCCTACAAATAGTGTTATTTTCTATTTATTTCATCCAAAGTTCTTTTTTAAAGAATTCAAACAAGCACCGTGGAAAGTTGGGTATTTAAAAGCACTATTAAAAATTAAATTACCATATTATAAGATGTATAGATTTTTAAAAAAAATGACTAAGAGGTGAGTTATGAGAACAAAGAATTCTATTCGTAATTTATGTTATGCATTTATAGGACAATTTTTTGGTTTAATAATAAGTTTTTTAGCACGAATGGTTTTTGTGCATACATTGAATGTGGAATATTTAGGAGTGAGTGGATTATTTACAAATATATTAAATATTTTATGTTTTACGGAACTCGGTATTGGGACTTCTATAGCATTCTGTTTGTATAAGCCATTAGAAGAAAGAGATACGGAAAAAATCAAAACTTTAATGTTTTTCTTTAAAAAAGTATATTGCTTTTTAGGGGTATTAATTCTTATTCTTGGTTGTTGTTTTTTACCTTTTTATAAGTTTACATTAAATGAAATTCCTAATATTTCTGATTTAAATTTAATTTATATATTATTTGTGATAAATACTGGAATTTCATATTTCTTTTCTTATAAAAGAACTTTGGTAATTACAGATCAAAAAAGATATATTGCTACTATCTATCGTTATGTTTTCTATTTTTTTCTAAATGTTTTTCAAATTATTATTTTATTATGGTTTCATAATTATATATTGTTTTTAATTCTTCAAATTATTTTTACTTTTTTAGAAAATTATTTCTTATCAAAAAAAGTAGATAAATTATATCCGGAATTAAAAGAAAAAAATGTAAAAAATATTGAAAAAGAAGAGCTTCAAAACATAATAACAACCTTTAAATCTGTAGTCTATCACAAATTTGGTGGTGTTATATTGAGAACAACTGATAATATTTGTATATCAAAAATTTTAGGTGTGTTTTTTGTTGGATTATATTCAAATTATTATATGATTACAAATGCTTTAGATACAATTATTTCACAAATATTTAATTCTGTAGTGGCAAGTATTGGTAACTTAAATGTGAATAATACACGTGAAAAAATGGAAAATGTATTTCATAAAATCTTTTTTTTAAATTCTTGGATTTATGGTTTTTGTAGTATTTGTTTAATTTCTTTAGCAAATCCATTTATTGAATTATGGCTAGGAAAAGATTATATTTTAGATTTTTCTATTTTAATCGCGATTGTTTTGAATTTTTATATTTTTGGGATGCGTAAAACATGTATGACTTTTAGAGAAGCTACTGGTAATTATGAGTTAGATAAGTATAGTCCGCTTATAGAAGCTGTGATTAATATTGTTTCCTCTATTATTTTTACTAAATTTTTTGGTTTAATAGGTGTTTTTCTTGGAACAATTTTAAGTTGTCTTTGTACTTGCTTTTGGTGGGAACCTTTAGTAATTTATAAAAAAAGTCTGAAATCAAATTTAACGGATTATTTTAAAAAATATTTTCTTTATTCGGTTGTAACTTTAGGTTTAGGTGTAGTAACAGTTTTATTATGTAGTTTTATTTCTAAAGTTAATTTTATAACGTTTTTTCTGAGATTATTTTTGTGTATTATAATTCCTAATATTACATATTATTTTATTTATAGAGAAAATAAAGATTTTAATTTTTATAAAAGTTTAATTAAGAGAAAGGTGTGTAAAGAAGCATGACATATTTGTTTTTAATTTTAGTAATTTTGTTTTTGACAGTTATGTCATATCGATTATTTTCTAAGGATTTTTTATCTCCTTCTTTCTTATTGTGTATTTCTTTTCTTTTTGGGGTTGTTTGTTCTTTTTTTGGACGTTTAAGTTGGAATCCAATTGAAGAACTTCATTTAGAGACTTTATCCATTATTATTATAGGTTTATTTTGTTTTATTGTTGGAGAAATTATTGTTCGGTTATTCGTAAAAATAAAATTAAAAAAAATAGGAGAGCAAAAAAAGATAAATATAGAATTTTGGAAAATTATTATTTCTTTCTTGTTCGTAACAATTACAATGGTTTTATATTTTTTTGAAATTCGAAGAATCGTTTTTCAGCTGGGACATAATACGAACAATATTAGCCAAATTTTAAAATTATATCGAGAAACTACAAGTTTATATACTACTAAGTATGTTGGCACGGATTTATCGATTAATGTTATAGTTTCACAAATGAGAAAAGCATGTGATATGCTATGTTATTTATACATGTTTTTTCTAGTAAATAATGTTACGTGTCAATCATGGAAAGAAAGTTTTTTGAAAGGAAACCGTAAATTTAATATAGGTTATATTTTAATTATTTTGGTTTGTGCGATTTCTTCTTTCTTAACTGGTGGTAGAATGAAAATCATGAGTTATATTATAGGGTTTGTGTTTTTGTATTTGTGTTTGAGAACACGTAATAGTGAAATGAAAATTAATAAGAAAAAGATTATTAAATATTTTATGTTATCATCACTTCCTTTATTATTGTTTTTTTATATAAGTTCAGCAATAGTTGGAAGAAAAAAAGATGTTTCTCCTTCAAGTTACGTATCATTTTATTTCGGTTCTGCTATAACTGGATTGGATAAATATGTAGAAGATCCAGCGAAAAAAAATGGAAGATTTGGTGAGGAAACATTATCAGGTATATATACTACTTTATATAAATTTCATTTAATTGATGAAACTGATCCTATTTCTTTACGTTGGTATCCATATCAAATTCAAGATACAGTCATTCACGCTAATATTTTTACATCTTTTCGAAGGTACTATCATGATTTTGGAACAACTGGGCTTGTTTTGTGTCAAATTTTATTTGGAATGATTATGGTATATTTATATTATAAAAGCACTAGTAGTAAAAATGTGTTGTATATAATATTTTATTCTTCAATTGTTTACATTTTATTAGATCATGTTCGTGATGATATATTTTTTAGAAACATTGTGCATTTTAATACAATAATAAATTTAATACTATTATCTATAGAGTATTATTTATTAGTTCATTTTAGTTTTAAAGACTTGAGAAATTTTAAATTAAAAATAAAACGTTAAAGTAGTCGATTCTTTACAATAATTAAATTTTAAATTTTGACAAATAATATGTGGAATGATAAAATGGTTATATAGAATTGGGGTAGAAAATATGAGAAAAAAAATTTTTAGGTTAGGTGTTCATCTTTTAATGTTTGTTTCATTTTTTAGTTTTGGATTTTTACTAGTCAATGCCCAAGATAAGGTTCAATCTATTTCATATAAAAAATTATTTGATGTTTCTTTGAAAGATGGATATGAATCCTTTCAGGGAATGACAATTACAGATAAATACATTATTATTGCTATGATAAAAAATGACAATTCTAAAAGTGCACTTTTTGTTTATGATAAGAACTCTTATAATTTAGTAAATTTGGAAAATATGCAAAATCCAATTGAAACTTATGATATTGGACACGCAAATGATATGACATTTAATAAAGAAAAAAATGAGGTTTATATAATAAAAGGAAATGAAATAGTAGTTATCGATTCAGAGACATTTAATCAAAAAGAAAGTATTCCTTTAAGTAATAGTTATGGTGGAATTACATTGAATAAAGATAAACAATTTATTTTTCAAAAAAATAATAAAATATATATTATGAAAGATAATGTTGTTCAAAATGAATTTGATGCAATTACTAATTTGACTCATCAAAATATTTCTTATTTTAATGGTAATATATTTCATACTTGTTATGAGTATGGAAAAGTTGGTTTGTATCAACCAGTATATGATGGGGTTTATGAAGCTGGAACTAATTTAATATATGTATATGATGAATCAGGAAATCAAGAAAATATTCTTTTTATACCTACTGGATATGGAGAGATAGAGGCTTTAGAATTTGATGAAAATGGAATTCCTTTTGTTTTATTTAATTCCCCAGATAAATATGGTACAGTATATATTCCTATTTATAATGATGCTGTAGTGAAAATTTCTGTTTCTGATGAGAGCACTACTGATGATTCCACTGCTTCTCTTGTTGATAAAAATGGCAATATTGAGACTGTTAATATAAAAGATGGAGTTTATAATTTTCAAGATCTTGTATATTATGAACCAGGTGTTTATGAATATTTTGTATTAAAAAGCATAAATAATTTAGAAAGAACTTCTGATGAAAGTATTAGAGTAACAGTAAAAGTAACATATGATGCCACAACGAATCAGTTAATTGCTAATTCTGAATATGAAAAAAGTGGTTTTACAAAAGATGAGGTTATTGAGACGCCTATAGTTCCTGGTAATACTTCTAATGAAATCTTAGAAGAAGAGATAGTTGAAAATCCTCAAACTGGTAATTATTTCCCTTTTTATATTCTTCCTATTATTTTAGGAGCTGGACTAGTATTTGTATTATTTAAAAGAAAATTTTTCTTTAAATTGTAAAACTCTTTTTTTAGAGTTTCTTTTTTAATAAGTGTCAATTATTTTCTTTTAAATTAATTTTTTTTTGAAAAAAGCAAATTATATAGTATAATATCTATGAAAGTAGAAGTTATTTCAAATAGAAACTTTCAAGTAAAATAGGAGAGAAAAGATGAAAAAAAGTAGTAAAAAAAATAGTAAGTATAGAATGATATCAAAATTTAGTCAATTATTGTGGATTTTATCTATATTGTTGATTATGTTGCTTGGGTATTTTATTTATTCTTCTAATGTGTTGCCTTTAAAATATTTTTTAATCATAATTGGAATTTGTTTCGTATTTTTAGTGTTACATGGTTTTTTTGTATTGAAAAAGAATACACGATTATGGTTATTAATTTTGCTAAATATTGTTACTTTAATTTTTATGTGTGGAGAAGTTTTTGCTATTACTAAAATTAGTGATATGATTAATTTTTTGAGAGAGAATTTAGCTAATCATTTTGAAACAAATGTTTACAATATTATTGTGAATAAAGATTCTTCTTATTCTAAAATTGATGATATAAAAAATAAAACATTGAAAACTGTTAAAGATATGGAAGATTTAAATTTATTTGAAACAAGTGTGAAGAATAAAGTAGATGGATCTATAGAATATCAAGATAATATAGTTGATTTATTAACTAAAATTAAAAATGATAAAGAGCTTATAGTAATTGTTAATTCAGGTAGTTATGACGCAATGGTTGAAATGGATGATAAGTTTGAAGATAGTGTTAAAATTATTGATACTATAGTTATTACAGTTGAAATTCATAATAATGAAACCGGCATTGATATTACAAAAGACCCATTTGTTCTTTATTTAAGTGGTATTGATACAAGAAGTAATTATTTACCTTCAAGAAGTTTAAGTGATGTTAATATTCTTTTGGCTATTAATCCAAAAAATAAAAGAATTTTGATGATTCATATTCCTAGAGATTATTATGTTCAAATTCATGGTACTTCAGGTTATAAAGACAAACTAACTCACACTGGAACTATTGGTGGTGTAGAGTTAACTATGAAAACGCTTGAAGATTTACTGGAAATAGAACTACCATATTATTTTAGAGTTAATTTTAATGCTGTTGTTAATTTAGTAGATGCAATAGGAGGAATCAATATTAATTCTGATGTAGATTATTCTTTTACATGTTGGACTGATCGTAGTTGTGTGTTCCATCCTGGATTAAATTCTGTAGGTGGGAAATGTGCTCTCGCATTTGCTAGAGAGCGTCATGCGTATGCAACGGGAGATAGACATCGTGGAGAAAACCAAGAACAAGTCTTAGAATTAGTTATTAATAAAATTACAAGTTCAAGTACTATTATTTCTAAATATACTGATATTTTAAATGCATTAAATGGAACGTTTCAAACTAATATTTCAATGGAAGAAATTACAAATTTAGTTAAAATGCAAATTGATGATATGAGTCCTTGGAGGATGGAAACTTTAAATGTAGATGGAACAGGTGCTTACATGCCAACTTATAGTTATCCAGGACAAAATTTGTATGTTATGGAACCAAAGATGGATACTGTTACAAAAGCTATTGAGAAATTAAATGAAGTATTGGAGACCCCTTAATGAAAAAGAAAGTCATTTCTTGGGCTTTACTTATAATTTGGATGATCGTAATCTTCTTTTTTTCTCATCAACCAAGTATAAAAAGTAGTGGTGTTTCGAATAAAGTATTGGAAATAATCGATACTATAATACCATTTTCTCTAAATTATGAATGGAGCTCTTTTGTAATCCGAAAACTTGCCCATTTTACGGAGTATGCGATTTTAGGAATACTTATGATACGTCTTGTGAATGTATATTTAAAAAAAGAAAAAAATGCTATATATTTTGCTATTTTTTGTTGTTTTTTATATGCTATTAGTGATGAAATTCATCAGCTTTTCATTGTAGGGAGAAATGGTAATGTTGTAGATGTATTAATTGATACTTGTGGAAGTATGTTTGGTATTTTTCTTCTTCTTATTATTTCAAAATTATTACATAAGCATGTATAATTTTTAACTTAATACGTATACTATTAATAGGTGGTAGTATGTATATAGTAATATTTTTTATTGCATTAGCATTTTTATTAGATGTAAGTTGCTGTATTATTTCGGCAAGAAAAAATAAAGCACAAGTCTTAGTTTCTATTGACGAAAATAAGGAACGATCTAATTTATAATATTTTTGAAGATAGGATTTCTATCTTTTTTTATGTAAAACACATTACTTCATTAATTTTCGTTGCGATTCTTTTTATTTTATATTAAAATAGTTAGTACTGATATTTTATTTTATCTTTAGAGTTGGGAGTTGTGAAGTATGGATTCTTTTGTTAAAATAATGTATTTATTTTTAGGAGTATTTCTTTTATATGCTTTATTTCAATTATTTTCGTTTCTATATATTAATTATAGAAAAATCAAAAGAAAAGTTCAGCAAATTATTTTGAAAAAATTTATGAAAAAAGAAGGAATTCTTTATGTATCTTTAGCTCATGAAAATTTTTTGTTGCATAAATTAAAAAAAATGGATTATTTTATTAATTTTGTAGAAGTTACAGAAGAGAGTGAAAAAGGTAAAAGAGAAAATTATTTAATGAATTTGAAACCTGTTTTTGAAAAGCTTATTTCAAAATATGAAAAGAAAAAAATTAGTTTTCAAGTCTATTTTGTTTCTTTTCTTGAAAAATATCCAATAATTTATAATGATGATTGGAATAAAATTGTTGAATATCTTATTCAATGTTGTAGTAGTAAATCAATTTATTTAAGAGAAAGTGCATTGAGTTCTTTATATAAAATTGGAAATGAGAGTTATTTAGAGGAAGCTTTGAGGAATATGAATTATTTAAAAATTAATCACCCAACTAAATTGTTAACGGATGGATTTATTCGTTTTGAAGGTTCTATAAATAATTTTGCTGAAATGTTAAAAGAAAATATTTCTAATTATAGTGATTCTTATAAAATATCTTGTTTGGAATATTTTAGTTATCAGAAAATAGATTTTCGAAAAGGAATTTTTCAATTGTTATCTTCTCCAGAAGAGACTAAAGAAGTAAAACTTGCTTGTATTCGATATTTTGCAAATTCAATTTATGAACCAGTAAGTAAAATGCTTTATGAACTCTTAAAAGAAGATCAAGATACATTTGAATATGCTGCTGTAGCCGCGAATGTTTTAAAAAGTTATCCAAGTAAAGAAACTTTAAAACATTTAGTAGAGGCTTTACGAAGTAAAAATTGGTATGTTAGAAATAACGCTGCTTGTGCAATAGTGTCTTTTGCAACTGAGAAAGAACTTGAGTCATTGAAAAACTTTGATGATAAATATGGAAGAGAAGCTTTAATGTATCATATTTCTATGAAAAAGGATGTGGTAAAATGTCAAAAATAGGAATGTATGTTTTTTATGGGTTTACAATTTATTTTTTAATTGATTTTTTCTTAAAGGTTCTTTTTTCAATTATTACAAAATGTACTGTTGAAAAAACACTTTATCAAAAAAGGATGAATCATAAAATTAATTATCAATATTATCGACCTGTATCTATTATCATACCGATTAATGGCTCAGAACAAGAATTTATAAATTGTTTAGAAAGTGTAGTTAATTTAGATTATAAACAATTTGAAATCCTGCTTATTGCTAAGTGTGATCAAAAAGAATCTTATTTAGAATTTATTGAAAAAAATAAACTTATAAAAGTTTCTAGGCCTTTTAAAAAAGTATTAGATACCAAAAAAATTGATTGTATTTATGAGGGATTTTATAAAAATGTTCCTGTTACTTTTGTTTTAAAAGAGGCATCTATTTTACCAGATGATTATAATGCAGGTGTTAATATAGCTAGGTATCCTTATATTTTAACTTTGAAGGGTAATCAAGAAATTAAAAAAAATGCTTTGAAAGAATTTGTACGAACTGTAATGCAAAATGAAGATGTTGTATTATGTTCAGGGGTTACTATAAAAAAGTTTAAAACCAAAAATCTTTTTTCTTTTTTAGAAAATTGGCGAATTACTAATTTATTTGTAAAAAATACATGTTTTGAAATATGGAATGGCAATTTATTTTTTTCTAATTCGTTTTGCTTTTTTAAAAAAGATATATTTTTAGAAATGAAAGGTTTCTCTTTAAAAAATGGTTTTATAGATGGTAGTTTTTTAGCACGATTTCATATATTTTTAAAACGATTAAAAAGAAAATATTATATTCGTTATGTTTTAACAGCAAATATAATAGAATACCCTTTGATGGGCAAAGAGAAAAACTTTTTAAATGAAGAAACTAAAAGTTTTCTTTTAGGACTTTTACATAATAAAAAGCTATTATTTCAGCCCAAATATGGTTTATTAAGTTTTTTTACTTATACTTATTATTTTTTCTTTGAATTTTTAAAACCATTATTTTTATTAATTGAAATTATTTTAGTTCTTTCGTTTTTATTTACATCTCAATTGTCTTGGTGGATAGTTCTTGTTTTAATCTTTTTATTCATATTCTTTCCACTTTGGTCTTATTACTATAATTACACATCTTTAAAAAAATTATTGAAAGAGAGAAAAACAGAAATCGACCATGTGATTATAAATTAATAGAAAATAGCATAGTATTTATTAGGTGATACTATGTTTTTTAAAGACATTCATACGAGAATTCGTTTTTTCTTTTTGGTTATATTATTCATTTTGATAATTATTGTTTTAAGAGTATTTTATATTCAAGTTTTTCAATATGATAAATTAAGTAGTTTAGCTGAGTCTTTATGGAGTAGAAAACTTCCTATTGGGGCTGATCGTGGTGAGATTTATGATCGAAATGGAAAGGTTTTAGCAACTAATCTTACAACTACTTCTTTGGTTTTAATACCTAATCAAATTAAAAATAAAGAGGAGGTAGCTAGATCATTAAGTGAAATCTTAAATTCTGATTATGAAGATATGTTGGCTCATGTTAGTAAAAAAACAAGTATCGAACGAGTCCATCCAGAGGGACGTCAACTTTCCTATGAGATTGCAAGTAAAATAGACGAATTACAGTATGATGGAGTTTATTTGGTGAAAGAAAGTAAAAGATATTATCCTTATGGAACTGTTTTATCTCATGTTTTAGGATATGTTGGTATTGATAATCAAGGATTGTCAGGATTAGAACTTACTTATGATAAATATTTAACAGGAGAAGATGGGGCTATTAAATATTTTTCTGATGGAAAAGGAAATCGTTTGGAATTATCAGAAGTTTATGAAAAACCACAAAATGGAGTTAATTTAAAGTTAACTATTGATTTAGATATTCAATTAGCTGCAGAGCGAGAATTAGATAATATTATGACAAAATTTACTCCTGAACATGCGATGATTCTTGCAATGAATCCTAAGACAGGGGAAATTTTGGCTATGTCAAGTCGTCCAAATTTTGATTCAAATAATTATAAAGAATATACAACTGAGACTATTAATCAAAATCTTCCTATATGGATGACTTATGAGCCAGGAAGTACATTTAAAATTATGACATTGGCTTCTTCTTTGGAAGAGAAAACAGTAAATCTTTTTGAAGATACTTTCTTTGATTCTGGAAGTGTTCATGTAGATGGGGCGACAATTCATTGTTGGAAAAGTGGAGGGCATGGAGCTCAAACTTTTTTGAATGTTGTTGAGAATAGTTGTAATCCAGGGTTCGTTTCTTTGGGGCAAAAGCTTGGAACAGAAACATTAATGAAGTATATAAATAATTTTGGTTTTGGAGAGAAAACAGGGATTGACTTAAATGGAGAATCTAATGGTATTTTATTTAGAATTAATAAGATGGGGCCTGTAGAGCTTGCAACGACTAGTTTTGGCCAAGGTATTTCTGTAACACCTATTCAACAAGTTACGGCAGTAAGTGCTGTTGTTAATGGAGGAAATTTGTATCAACCATATCTTGTAGGACAGATGCTTGAACCTGAAACGAATTCGATAATATTTCAAATGGAACCTGTTTTAAAAAGGCGAGTTATTAGTGAAGAAACTTCGCGTCTTGCAAGATATGCTTTAGAAAGCGTTGTGGCAAATGGTTCAGGTAAAAATGCTTACATTGAAAATTATCGTGTAGGAGGAAAAACAGGAACAGCTCAAAAAGTAAAAGATGGACATTATATGGATGGAAATTATATTTTGTCTTTTGTAGGTTTTATGCCAGCTGATGATCCTGAAATTGTAGTTTATGTTGCGATTGATCATCCTGTTGGTGTAGTTCAGTATGGAGGTACTACGGCAGCTCCTATTGCAAAATCTGTTTTAGAAACGGCTATTAGTGTTTTAAATCTTGAACCAACTACAGAAGGTATGGAAAGAGAATATACATGGATGGATACAAAATACGTTACTTTGCCAGATGTACGAGGAATGATTGTAGAGGAAGCAAAAAAGGTTTTAAAAGGTTTTAAGGTGGAATATTCTGGCTCTGGAGATAAGATAATATATCAAAGTCCTAATGCAAATAGTCATGTAAAAGAAGGTGGAGATGTAAAATTGATGTTAGGGTAATGTTAAGAAATGTCAAAAATGTAACTTCTTTGATGTAATTTAGTTAATATATTGTATAATAAGATTAAGTAGGTGATTTTATGTTAATTTTGGCAAAGACAGCTCTTGCTATGATGCTAGGTTTTATATTTGCAATTATATGTGGTTTAGTTATCATACCTGTATTGAAAAAAATAAATTTTAGGCAGCATGTAAGTTCTTTAATTGGAGAGAGGCATTTAAAAAAAGAAGGAACACCGACAATGGGGGGTGTTATCTTTATTTTTCCAGTTTTAATTACACTTCTTTTACTTTACATAAGAGGAAGTATTACTTTTAATCATAATTTGATTATTTTGATATTTGTTTTTATTGCTTATGCATTGTTAGGTTTTATTGATGATTGGCTTAAAGTTCGTTATAACAATAATGAAGGACTTCGTATATCAACAAAGTTTTTATTACAAATGGTGATAGCTCTTATTTTCTTTTATATTTTTATGAAAAATGGTGGAGAGCCAGTTTTACGAATTTCTTCTTTAAACCTTGTTTTGCCAATGGGATGGGCGTTTGGGTTATTTATTTTATTTTTACTTGTTGGAAGTAGTAATGCTGTTAATATTACAGATGGATTAGATGGACTTTGTGGAGGATTATCTGTTATTGCATTTTTTGCATTTGGTATTATTACATGGAGTACAACTTGGATGGAAGGATATCAAGAAGTCGCGATATTTTGCTTTGTTTTAGTTGGTTCATTGTTAGGATTTTTATTGTTTAATTCAAATCCTGCAAAAGTTTTCATGGGAGATTTAGGAAGTTTAGCACTTGGTGCTGCGATGGCGACTGTGGCAATTATTACTCGTCATGAACTTTCTTTGGCATTAATTGGTGGAGTGTTTGCTGTTGAGACATTATCTAGTATGATTCAAATTATTGCTATTCGAAAATTTAAAAGAAAAGTATTTAGAATGGCTCCCCTTCATCATCACTTTGAACAATTAGGGTGGAGTGAAAGAGATATTGTAAAAGTATTTTATGTTGTAGGTTTACTGTTGGCAATGGCCGCTATAACTTATGGAGTCTGGTTGTAACAAAGCATACAAAAACACATGTATGTTTTTTTGTTGACATTTTGTCTTAATTTTGGTATTCTATACACTCGTTAAGGGGGGCATTTTAATGAATGCAAAAGAGTTAGATAAAATAAAGGATCAAATTTTCTTTTATATCGAAGGAATGAATAAAATTTTAATTACAAGTGATATTCAACTACCTGATAAAATTAAAAAAAGCAAAAATAAAAATTATGGAAATACCAATTTTTATGATGCAAGAGAATTAAAGGAATTAGATAAAAATTTTCAATCAAATACAGATTTTCAAACTAAAAGGGTATTTCTTACAGATTGGGTTTTTAAAGCTGTAAAAGTTGGTAAAATAAAAATAGCTCCAAATTCAAATTTAAAAAATATGAGAAATGGTGAATATGTAAGCTTATCTGCTGTAAAAGAAGTAATAGAAAAAAATATTAAGGGAGAACATTTTGGAGATTTTAAAGAAGAGTTTTTTATTTTTTTAAAGCAATCTTCTCAATTGAAGTTGAAAGAAGGCAAAATGGGGAAGGAAACTTCTAGATATATTTCTTTAAAAGAAAAAAAGATGAATAAATTTGCTAGAAATGTTGAACTTTATTTTGCAAAATATGCTTTTCCTATGCCTAATGATTCTTATATTCACATAGAAGAACTGCAACAATTTTTAACATGCTATTTAAAAAAGAAATGCAAGAAAGAGTTACCAAGTGTAGTAGTAAGATCTAATCTTTCAGATTTTGAAGTTGTTAAGAAAATTAAGGAATTAAATATTCAAAAACATGTTCCAAAGACAAATTTTTGGAAAGTAGAAAAGAAGTTTTTGCCTAGTGTTGTTGTAAGAAATTTAAATTTAGATTTTCCTTTTTATAGGAAGATGGTAAGTGATAAAGTACGTTCTTCTTCTATTGTTAAATTACAAGAAAATAAAAAACCCAGATTAAAGAAAAGAACTATCATGCCAATTTTATTAGCAAGTGCTATTACATTATTATCTGGAACTGCCTATAATAAACCGTCTTCTTTTGATGTTCATAATACGACTGTTGTTCAAAGTGTGAATTATGAAGTTTCTAAATTTCATACAGAGCCTATTATGGAAACAAAAGAGTCTCAGGAGTTAAATGCATTATCTAAGTATGTAATAGGAGGAAAAATTGAATTAAAAGAAGGAACTCATTTATATGCATCTAGTGATCATAATTATGGTGGAAGTTCTAAGTATGGAGCTTTAAAAGGTGATATAACTTCTTCTATTGATCGAATTGTTTTATTAAAGGGTGGCAAAATTGTTTTAAATGAACAAATGAAAGGAAAAAATGTTTTAGATTGTCTTGATGCATATGATAATGATTGTGAAGTTATTTTCCATGTAGAACAAGGATGGGTAGATCTAAATGATATAAAACAAAGTTTTAATATTAAAACAATTGGTAGCCGAATGGTAATGGATGGAACTATTCGTGGAGAAGTAGATCCATATAATGGTAAATGCGATTTGGAAGATGAAAAAGTAGATATTTCGAACATGAGTATTGGAGAAGTAAAAACTTTTAATGGTACAAGCTATATGTTAAAAGAATTTGATATTTCTGAAAGAGAAGAAGTTCATGTTACTACTTGTTATACTGAAGGACATTGGGATTGGAATTTAAAAAATATTTCTAAAAAGAAAGCGTTATTATTGGAAAGTTTGGGACTTCTTTCTTCTGTTTTATGGGCGAGGAAGTATAAAGAAGCAACGAAACAAGTTAATGAACGTCACGACTTACGCTTAAAATAATACCTATTGAGGCCATTGTTACTAATAAACTACTGCCTCCATAACTAAAAAATGGTAAAGTTACTCCAGTTACAGGTATTAAACCAATAACAACTGCTAAATTTAAAGTTGCTTGGATTAGAATTCCTATTGAAAAGCCAAATACTAAGAATTTAGAGAATAAATCATTAGATTTTAAGGCTATTTTAATGGAACGATAAAATAAGAAAAAGAAGAAAGATACTACTATTAAAACACCTAGAAAACCAAATTCTTCGCTGATGATAGAAAAAATGAAATCTGTCTGTGGTTCTGGAAGGTAAAAGTGTTTTTGATGTGAGTTTAAAAATCCTTGACCTAGTAATCCACCTGGTCCAATTGCATAAAGACTTTGAATAATTTGAAATCCGCTTCCTAATGGATCACTCCAAGGGTTTAAGAAAGATACAATTCTTGCCATACGATAAGGAGCGATGATTATTAAACCAACGATACCTAAAAGACCTAATAAACCTATTTTAATAAAAAATGATATTTTTACACCACTAATAAAAATTAAACTTATCAGAGTAAGAGCAATTACCATTGCTGTACCGAAATCTGGTTCTAGCATAATTAAAAGAAAAAATATACCTATTACAAGGAGGATTGGAAAAACTCCTTTTTTTATATCTCTTAATTCTTTTCTGTTTTGGCTTAAATATTTTGAAACAAATATAATGAGGCCAATTTTGGCAAATTCGCTTGGTTGGATTCCCATACCTCCAATTCCAAACCAACTTCTTGAACCATTTCTTACTGTCCCTATGCCAGGTATTAAAACTAAAACTAACAGTATAAAACATCCTAATATAATTTTATTTGCGTTTTTATGCCAGAATGCTACATTTATTTTGCTAAGAAAATTACATAGGAAAATGCCTATTATGAAAAAGATACTTTGGCTTTTTATAAATTTTAATGAATCATGAAATTTATATTGAGCCCATATGGAACTGGCAGAGTAAATCATTATAATTCCAAAAATTCCTATTATAATTACAGTAAAAAAAAGTATTTTATCATAAGATTTTTTCATGATCCACCTCTATATAAAATATATGCATTCTTTGATAGAAATATTTTTTCTATTTTTTTAGATAAAATTGAAGCTTAAAACATACATTTTTTTGCATTTTCTGACCTTTTTTTCTTGCAATATTATCTTTGTTGGTGATATAATCATTTGTAGAAAAAACGTGAAGGGAGGGATTGTGAGTGAATTCCAATAAAGTTGTAGTAAAAGATGGCGATATTGATAAGGCATTAAGAAGATTTAAAGTCGTAGTTGCCAAAAGTGGTGTCCCTTCAGAAATCAAAAAAAGAAAACATTATGAAAAGCCAGGCGTGAAGAAAAGAGAAGAAAAGAAGAAAAATACTAGAAATTCTAAAAAAAATCGCAATTACTAGAATGAAATTTCATTCTTTTTTTACTTTTTTAAATTTTATTGTATAATATTATATAGAAGGGATTTATAATTATGAATTTAAAAGAACAAATAACTAAAGATATGACAGAAGCTATGAAAAATAAAGACAAATTAACATTGTCAGTTTTGAGACTTTTAAAAAGTGCATTGCAATTAGAAAGTATTAAAGAAAAGAAAGAACTAGAAGATAAAGATGTTATTGTGGTAATTAAGAGAAGTGTAAAACAAAGAAAAGATTCTATCTCAGAGTTTTTAAAATTTAATAAACAAGAAGAGGTGCAAGTTTTAGAAGAAGAAATTTTAGTTTTGAAAAAATATTTACCTCAGGAATTATCTGATGAACAAATTGATTCTAAAATTGATGAAATATTTGAGGAATTAAAACCTCAAAGTATCAAAGATATGGGTCTTGTTATGAAACGTTTAACTGAAGATATTGGTGCTGTTGCAGATATGTCAAAAGTTAGTCAAAAAGTTAAGGAAAAATTTTAAAAACAAAAAGATATTTTGTCGAAAAAGTATCTTTTTTTTCTATTTATTGGTACCATTTTGGTGGGTGAAGGAAATGATTTTGTATTATCAAAATGAAACATTATATATTGAAATAGAAACTGAATTGAAGGAAAAAGAATATTTAAATCTAAAAAATAGACTTTTTCGGATTATAGAAGATTACGAAGTTGATCGTGTTGTAATAGCTGATCCTAAAGACGGTTTTTATAATTGGAAAATTTTAAGAGAATTGAAACAAGATTATTACGCAAGATATAAAGGAGATTTTTATATTCGATAGCATATATTTATTTTTCCAGACCATACTATTTTTGGGTGAAGTTTAATGAAACAAAATTTAATATTGGATGCTGGAGAAATGTTTGAAAAAGATAAATTAATAGCAAGAAAAAAAATTAATGATGTTTTAGTAAAACATTATTTTATAAAAGATGGAAAAAAGGAAAAAAGGAATAGTGGAGATTATTTTACTCTTTCTTTTGATGATGATGTTTTATATAAGAAGGAAAAAGTTTTAGAAAAAGTATTTTTAAAAACTTTTAAAACATTTTTAGCTAAATATCATAAAGGTGGGACTATTTTGTTTGTTGGTTTAGGAAATTCTTCGATATTAGGAGATTCTTTTGGTGTGAATACACTAAATAAATTAATTGCCACGAATGCTTATAATGATTTTTTAACGATTCCTAAAGTTGCTTTGTTTGCTCCTGAAACAACTAGTAAAACTGGTATATCTAGTTTTAAACTAATTGAAATGGTAGTAAATCATTTAAAACCAGATGTAATCATTTTGTTAGATAGTTTTGTAACTTCTAATGTAAACTTTATTAATAGAACAATTGAGATTAATGACTGTGGAGTTATTTTTCAAGATCAGTTACGAAGTAATCGTGTGATCGACAAGAAAACTTTTCAAATTCCAGTATTGTCTATCGGTTGTCCAACTCTTTTGGAATATGAAAAAACTTTTTTTTCTAAATATACTTTAGAACAAGATTTAGAAATTTTAACTAAAATAGTAGCAAATGCAATAAATCATACTGTAATGTCTTAAATCGACATTCTTTTTTTATTTGATATATTACAATATATATAGGTGATATTATGAAACAGTTTAAAGGTAAAAAAATTAGGACTAAACGAATTAAAATATTTTTGTTTTTTCTTGTAGTTGCAATTACTTTTGGTTTTAGTTTGTCTTATTTTTCTCATTTACTTCAAAAAGAGGAAGTTTTGGAATTTTTAATAGAGTCGACTTTGTTTTCGGAAAAAAATATAGATAAGAAAAAAAGTACTAGTTTGCTCGATTTTTTGTTAGATTATACTATTGGTAAGAAAAAAGATATAGATCATTATACTTTAGATGATGTTATGGGAAATTTTATGGAAGATCCTACTCCTGAAGAAAATAAAAGTGAGAAACCTTTAGTTTACATTTATAGTACTCATCAAGGAGAGGGATATGGAGGAGGAGTATTACAAGAACATGATATTACTCCAACAGTTATGATGGCTTCTTTTCGCCTTCGAGAAGAATTAAATAAAAGAGGTATTCCAACTATTGTCGAAACTACTTCTATTAGTGATATTATTAATGCAAATGGCTGGGGATATACGGCAACATACCGAGTAAGTAGAATGTTAATGGAGCAAGCAAAAGAAAAAAATCCATCGCTAACTTATTTTATTGATTTTCATCGCGATGCCATACCTTATGAAAGTTCTATTTTAAGAACAGATGATAAAACGTATGCTAAAATTATGTTTGTTATTGGTTCTGACCATGAAAATGCTTCTTCAAATATTGAGTTTGCAACTTTAATAAGTGATACTTTGAATCAAAAAGTAAATGGAATTTCAAGAGGATTGTATTATATTGGAAATCGTGAAGTAAATGGTGTGTATAATCAAGATTTTTCTCCTAAAACACTTCTATTTGAGGTGGGTGCTAACTATAATAAAATAAGTGAAGTTAATAATACTGTGTCAGTATTAGCAGATGCACTTAAAGAAATTATAGGGTGAGGTATTATGGATAAAAAAAATCAAGGATCGTGGTTTCTAAAAGGGATTGGTGTTTTGTTTCTTTTGTATTTATCTTTAACTGTTGCCATAAAGTCTGGTTATTATGAAGCTAAATTAAGTCAAAAAACAACGATTACAAATGAAGCTATACAAAAATTTGAAGAAGATGTGAAAGAAGGAAGAGATGTGGATATTACTGACTATGTGACTGATATTCATAAAGATTTTTCTAATCATACTACAAAAGTTGGAGTTACATTTTCTAATGTTGTTCAAAATTTTATGTCAAAAGGTATTAGCGAAATGGTTCAAGTTTTTAAGAAATTATTTACTTAAATATTTGAAATTAAACTATCAAATTTTTGCTAGTTTTTTTTATAGTTTTTCTGTATAATATTGATAGGTGATGGGTGGATGCAAAAGACTATTAAACAAGAAAATATAAGAAATTTTTCAATTATTGCTCATATTGATCATGGAAAAAGTACGCTTGCGGATCGTATTTTAGAAATAACAGGGGCTGTTACAGAACGAGAAATGGTAAATCAACTTTTGGATAATATGGATTTAGAAAGAGAAAGAGGTATTACAATAAAATTAAATGCTGTTTCTCTAAATTATAAATATAAAGATGAAGAATTTCTTCTTAATTTAATTGATACACCAGGTCATGTTGATTTTTCGTATGAAGTTTCAAGAAGCTTGGCAGCATGTGATGGGGCTATATTAGTAGTTGATGCAGCTCAAGGAATTGAGGCTCAGACATTAGCGAATCTTTATTTGGCATTGAATGCAGATCTTAAAATTATTCCTGTTATTAATAAAATTGATTTGCCAAATGCAAATGTTGAAAAAGTAAAGGAAGAATTAAAAAAAGTTTTGGGCTTTAAAGAAGAAGAGATTCTTCTTTGTAGTGGAAAGACAGGTGTTGGAGTACGTGAATTAATTGAAGCTGTGATTGATTTAGTTCCTCCTCCCATTATTTCAAACCATACTCCTTTAAGAGCTTTGATTTTTGATTCTTATTTTGATCCTTATAAAGGTGTGGTTGGATTAATAAAAGTAGAAGATGGAGAGATAAAAGTTAAAGATGAGATTTTATTGATGGCAAATAATGCGAGTTTTGAAGTTACAGAGCTTGGTTTTCGTGATCCAAAAGAAGTTCATGTGAATTGTTTAAAAAGTGGTGAGGTAGGTTATTTTTGTGCTGCAATTAAGGATATTGCCTCTGTTTCTGTTGGTGATACTGTTACTAAAAAAAGTCAACCTGCACTTACTGCTATTAAAGGATATCAACCAATGAAACCGATGGTTTATTCTGGAATTTTTCCTGTTGAGCCTAATCGATATGAAGCTTTAAAAGAAGCTTTTGAAAAGTTAAAATTAAACGATGCAGCTTTAACGATTGAACCAGAAACTTCAGATGCATTAGGATTTGGGTTTCGAGTAGGATTTTTAGGGCTTTTGCATATGGATATTATTACAACCAGAATCGATAGAGAATTTAATATTCCTGTAATAGCTACAAGTCCTAGTGTTGTTTATCATGTAACGCTTACAAATGGAGAAGAGGTTTTTGTTGATAGTCCAAATAAAATGCCTGAAGTAGTTAAGATTTCAAAAATAGAAGAACCTTATATTTTTACAAATATTATTGTACCTAGTGATTATATAGGACCTATTATGGAACTTTGTCAAAATAAAAGAGGTATTTATAAAAATTTAGAATATATTGATGAAACTCGTGTTAATATTCATTATGAAATTCCTTTATCTGAAGTTGTTTATGATTTTTTTGATAAATTAAAAAGTTATACGAAAGGATATGCGTCGTTAGATTATGAAATTTGTGGCTATCGAGAAAGTAATCTAGTAAAAATGAATATTTTATTAAACGGGGAGATTGTAGATGCATTATCGATTATTGTTCATAAAGATTTTGCTTATCAAAGGGGAAGAAGTATTGTAGAAAAATTAAAAGACTTGATTCCACGGCAATTGTTTCAAATTCCAATTCAAGCACAGATTGGTTCAAAAGTTATTGCAAGAGAAAATATTAGTGCGATGCGTAAAAATGTTTTAGCAAAATGTTATGGTGGAGATATTACAAGAAAAAGAAAATTGTTAGAAAAACAAAAGGAAGGTAAGAAAAAAATGAAAATGGTTGGTAGTGTGGAAGTTCCTCAAGAAGCATTTTTATCTATTTTAAGTGGGGAGGATAAATAATGAGCAAAGTAGTTACAAAATGGGAACAACAAATAATAAAACTTGCTTTGCAAGGAAAATCAAATTATACAATAGCATATGAAATGAATTTAGATGCTGCTGTTGTAGCTTCTTTTATTCAAAGTCTAAGTATATTAAATCATCCGAATTATGATTTAGATACTTTTCAAAAAATTCAAATAGAACGTAATTTGAGTCAAAGAATAATTATTGATAAAGATTTCTTAGAGGATGTAGTTTCTCTTGTATTTTCTGGTTTTACTTATGTTGAGATTGCTTCGATGTATGAAGATAAAACTGAAAAAGATGTTCAGCAAACAATTTATTTCTTGAAAGATAAACACTCAATATATAAAGATGAAGAATTATATGAAAGAGTTGTTCGAAAAAATTTAGAAAATATAAATAATAATGAAGAGAAGATTTTTAAAAGACTTGAAGAATTAGAGCAGAATGGTTTAGACTTAAAAACTATTTCTGCTTCAATGCTTATTAAAAAGTATGATTTTAATAAAAGACTACGTCTTATGATACAAGAATATTTGGATCATAATATGAATCTTACTGATCAATATTTAGCTACACATTATGGATTTCCCGATAAGACTGTAGCAGCAATTTTTACATCTTTCGAATACGAACAAAGAGTATTAAAAATTATAACTAAAGAAACTTTAGAGAGAATTCGCGAGTATCGAATAGCTAATGGATTAAGATTGGCGAGGGAGTCAAATCAATTTCCATTGGAAGCTACTGAAGAAGAAAAAAAACAAGCAAATAAAATAAGATCGCAAATAAATTTATGGATTCCTATTCTTTTTACTTTTAAATTGTCTATAGAAGATTTAGCTATCATAAATAATATTAAAAATTTTTCTTTACTTCGATCTATAATTTATCAATCAACAAATCAAATAGATGTTGTCACTTTAAATTCATTAGATTATTTATTTTCTCATGAAATTGCTGCTGATCCTCTTGAGGCTCTGCAACGAAGAAATAAAGCAAAAGCATTTTTGGCAGAATTAAGTAAAGCACAATTGACAAATAATGTGTCTAAGTATAAAGAAATGTTAGGATGGTTGATGGATGTTAAAGCAAAAAAATTAATAAAAACTAAAAAAAGTCTATCTTCAATGACAGAAGAAGAATTGAATTCTATTTATGAGTATCGTATAAAATATGCTATTCCATATTCTTTTTTTCCATATCATCGTGAAACACTTTTAAGTTATATGCCTGAAAAGTATAAAGACCAAATGGAAGAAATTTCAGATTTTAATGATAGAATATCAAAAGAATTATTTTCTAAATTAAATTATCAAAATAGTTCTTTAGAAAGTGATATGAGCTTTCGAAAATGACAAAAATGAGAAGTGTTTATATTCATATACCTTTTTGTAAATCTATTTGTTCTTACTGTGACTTTTGCAAGGTTTTTTATTATGAAAAGTGGGCGCATGAATATTTATTGCGTTTAAAAGATGAAATAGAAGATTTTTATCAAAATGATGAAATTAAAAGCATTTATATTGGTGGGGGTACGCCATCTGCTTTATCTTTAAAAGAAATTGAATTTTTGCTTGAACTTACTAAAAAATTAAAAAAATCTTTAAATTTGGAATTTACTTTTGAATGTAATTTAGATGATATTAATGAAGATTTTCTTAAAATTTTAAAACAGTATCAAGTTAATAGATTAAGTATTGGGATTCAAACATTTCAAAAGCATTTATTAAAACTTTTAGGAAGAAATCATACATATGAAGACGCTTTTGAAAAAATGAAGATAATTCGATCTTTTGGTTTTCATAATGTTAATTTAGATCTTATTTATGCAATTCCTTCTGAAACTAAGAAAGATTTAATGAATGATTTAAAGTTATTTTTGAAGTTGAAACCTGATCACATAAGTACTTATAGTTTAATGATTGAACCTCATACTTTGCTTTTTTCTAAAAGTATTAAACCTATAGACGAATGCATAGATTCTGAAATGTACAAGATTATTTACAAATTTTTAAAAAAGAAAAAATATGTTCATTATGAAATTAGCAATTTTGCTCTTTTGAATCGTGAATCAATTCATAATCTAACTTATTGGAATAATGAAGAATATTATGGATTTGGTGTTTCGTCGTCGGGCTATTTGGAAAATATACGTTATACTAATACGAAGAATTTGCTTAAATATTTAAAAGGTAATATTGATCCTGTGCGAGAAATTTTATCCAAACAAGATATTATGGATAATGAAATGATGGTAGGGCTTCGGAAAAGAAAAGGGATATGTGTTCAGGAATTTCAAGAAAAGTACCATGTAATTTTGGAAGATGTATATCCTATTAAACCTCTTTTGAAGAATGGAGATTTAAAATTGAAAAATGGTTATTTATTTATTCCTTTTGAAAAAGTTTATGTAAGTAATGAAATTCTTTTAAAAATGATTTAAGAAGAATATTTTGATAATCTTTTGCCAAACTAGCAGTAGGTGATTGTATGAAAAAATTCTTCTTTTTTTTAATTCTTTTACTTTTTCCGATTGTTGTTTCCGCAGGTTCTATACAAAATTTAGAAGTTAAAAATGGAACTTTGTCTCGAAAGTTTGAATCGAATAATAATATATATTCCGTTATACTTTATGATGGAGAACAAAATCCTATTTTTGATTATGATTTAAGTAATGAAAATTGTAGTGTAGAAATTGAAGATACAGATAATATTACTCAAATTCATGTTACTTTAGACAATAATTTGAAAGAAACTTATACTTTTTATGTTGAAAAGGAAGAAGATGTTCCTGTATTTAAAGAATTTTCAAATGATCCAAAAACGATTCAAGCGAAGCTTCCTCATTTAGAAATATATGTAGGGATGGTCTGTTTATTTGTTATTGTTGTTTTGTTTAAATGTATTGTTTTAGGTTTTAAAAAAAGAAAATAATTCATATTATGAATTATGACAAAATTAATTGCCCATCGAGGCTTGAAAATAAAAGATGTTAAAGAAAATTCTATTGAAGCTATTCGTCTTGCTTTGCAAAACGATCATTATGCTGGTTTTGAATGTGATGTTCGAACAACGAAAGATAAAAAATTTGTAATTATGCATAATCCTATAAAGCAAAATGATATGATATCTTTAACAACTTATAAGGAATTAAAGGATAAATATCATATACCTTTGCTAGAAGATGTTTTGAAACTTCAAAGCGAAAAGATTTTTTTACTTGAAATTAAAGAACCTAATTTGGATGTTGATTTATTTCTTAATTTTTTAAGGTCTTATCAAAATAAAAATATCTATTTGATGAGCTTTCACAATAGCGTGATAAAAAAGTTAGCTGTATCATCACGATTTTATAAGTTAGGTGTTCTAAACTATGTGCTGAATAGTGAAGAAAATTATAATGATTATGATTTTATTTGCTTGTTAGAAGCTATTGTAACACCAAAATTAATAAAATATTTTGAAGCAAAAAAAATAGAAACTTTTTTATATGGAATTCATCATTTTGATTCGCTTGTTTCTATGTATCCAAATAGTTATTTTATTACAGATAAAATCATTGATTCGTAATTTTTTTTCTTTTTTATGGCATTTATTTCTTCTTTAAATCCTAAAATGTAGTCTGCTGATACATTTAGATATTTACAGATTTCAATAAAACGTGTAATGGACATAATAATAATACCTTTTTCATATCTGGTATATTGTTGTTGTTGTTTTATTTTAGCGATTCATAGCTTTTTTTGTGTAATATTTTTACAATCTCTTATCCATTGCAATCTTTCTGTATAATACATAATACCTCCTTTTCACGGTTATACTATGCATTTCTTTAAAAGAATTAAAATGTGAACGTATGTGTTGTTAGGATCTGAAAATAAATGTATTTAGCACTTATTCCTTGACAGTGCTAAATAGTTGTGTTATAACATTAATGGATGGTGATGAAAAATATGGCTAAAAAAGAATTTAAAGCAGAATCAAAAAAATTAATGGAATTAATGATAAATTCTATATATACAAATAAAGATATTTTTTTAAGAGAACTCATTTCTAATGCAAGTGATGCGATTGATAAGTTGCATTATGAGTCGTTAACAAATGATAATGTGAAAGTGAAGAAAAAAGAATTTGAGATTTTTTTAAAAACAGATAAAGAAAAACGAACTTTAACTATTATGGATAATGGTATTGGAATGTCTAAAACAGAACTTGAAATTAATCTTGGAACAATTGCTAAAAGTGGTTCTGAAGTTTTTAAAAATGAAAATGAACATAAGAAAGATATAGATATTATTGGACAATTTGGAGTAGGTTTTTATTCAGCATTTATGATTGCTCAAAAAATCACTGTTTTAAGTCGTTCTTATCACAGCGATGAAGCTTATCTTTGGAAATCAAGTGGCATCGATGGCTATACCATAGAAAAAAGTGAGAAAGATTCCTACGGAACAGAAATTACTTTATATTTAAAAGAAGACACAGAAGATGTAAAATATTTTGAATACTTAGAAGAATACAAATTAAGAGAATTAATTAAAAAATATTCAAACTACATAACTTATCCTATAAAAATGGAAACTACACATTCTCATAAAAAAGAGGATAGTGAAGAATATGAAACACACACTGAAGTAGAAACACTAAACGATATGATTCCATTATGGAAAAGAAACAAAGCAAAAATTACTGACGAAGAGTATAACACTTTTTATAGTGACAAATTCTTTGATTATGAGAGTCCTTTAAAAACAATTCATACAAGTGCTGAAGGGCTAGTAAGTTACAATTCTATGCTGTTTATTCCTTCACATGCACCTTATGATTATTATTCGAAAAACTATGAAAAAGGATTACAACTTTATTCCAATGGTGTGCTAATCATGGAAAAATGTAGGGACTTACTTCCAGATTATTTTAGTTTTGTAAAAGGTGTTGTGGATTCTCCTGACTTATCTTTAAATATTTCAAGAGAGATTTTACAACAAGATAAGAATTTAAAAATGATTGCAAAAAATATTGAAAGTAAAATTACTAAAGAACTTACAACTATGTTAGCAGACGATCGCGAAAATTATGAAAAATTTTGGGAAGCTTTTGGTATGCAAATTAAGTTTGGGGTTTATGATAGTTTTGGAATGAATAAAGAAAAGCTTCAAGATTTATTATTGTTTGTTTCTTCTCAAGATTTGAAATTCAAAACTTTAGAAGAATATATTAATCAAATGAAAGAAGAACAAAACAGTATATATTATGTATGTGGAGAGTCAGTTTCGGCATGTGATTCTATGCCTCAAGTGGAAATGGTAAAAGAAAAAGGATATGAGGTTTTATATTGTAAAGATTATGTAGATGAATTTGCTCTTCAAATTCTTAGAGAATATAAAGGTAAGAAATTTGTAAATGTTTCTAAAGATGATCTTGATTTAGATACCGAAGAAGAAAAAGAACTATTAAAAAAAGAAAATGAAGATAATAAATCTATGTTTGATTTCATGAAGGAATCTTTAAAAGATATTAAAGAAATTAAGTTTACAAATCGTTTAAAAAATCATCCTGTTTGTTTAACAAGTGTAGGTAATTTATCCATTGAAATGGAAAAGGTAATGAACGCAATGCCTAATAATAATGGTGTAAAGGCTGAAAAGGTTTTGGAAATTAATATAAATCATAACATTGCAAAAAAATTAAAGAAACTTTATGAACAAGACCAAGAAGAGTTAAAGGCGTATACAAAGATATTGTATGCTGAAGCTAGATTAATTGAAGGTTTACCAATTTTGAATGCTACAGAAATTGCAAGTCTTATTTGTGATACGTTATCAAAAGAGTAGTTTTACTATTTCTTTTTTTGTTTCTAAAGTTATAACTTGAGAAAGACCATTTTTTCTAAACTTTCTGCTTTTTTATTTGTTAAAAACTGGAAAGTTTCTTGTGCTTTCTTTTTTTCTGTATTATAATTTTTTACAGGTGATAAAAGTGAAACGCAGTGAAGTAGATGTTAATAAATTAAGCCCAATGATGCAACAATACATGGAAATAAAAAGGGATTATTTAGAAGAAATTTTATTTTACCGAGTTGGAGATTTTTATGAACTTTTTTTTGAAGATGGGGAACTTGCAAGTCGTGAATTAGAACTTACTTTAACTGGTAAAAATGCAGGATTAGAATCAAGAGTTCCTATGTGTGGGGTTCCGTTTCATTCTGTTAAACCTTACATTGAGAAATTAGTTAATAAAGGTTATAAAGTTGCTATTTGCGATCAGTTAGAAGACGCAAAGGATACAAAAAAAATGGTTCGTCGTGGTGTAACTCAAGTTATAAGTAAAGGGACTGTTGTAGATTTAGAATTATTAAATGAACATGATAATCATTATATTGCGAGTGTTCTAGATTTTTCTTATATTTATGCAATTTGTTATGCTGATATTTCTACGGGATCTATTTTTGTGTCTATTCTTCCTCATCAAAAAGAAAAATTAATTAGTACAATTTTAAATCTAGGAATTTTAGAAGTAGTTTTGAGAAATAATGAAGATTTAGATTTAATAGGATTACTGAAAGGTAATTATGGAATTGAAGTTTCTATATGTGATCAAGAATTAGAAAATCAATATACTTCTATTTATGAGTCTTTAGAAGAAGAACATTATATTCATTCTATTAAACATTTGCTTTATTATCTTGTTGTAAAAGAATTGAAAGATTTGAGTCATGTAAAAGAAGCAGAAATTATTATTCCTGATGATTATTTGATGATGGATGTTCATACTGTAAGAAATTTGGAATTAGTAGAAACTCTTCGTTTAAAAGAAAGAACTTATTCTTTAGTTTGGCTTTTGGATAAAACTAAAACGTCAATGGGCTCTAGAAAATTAAAATATTGGTTGATGAATCCTTTGAAAAACGAAAAATTAATTCAAGAACGTTATGATAAAATTGAAATATTAAATAATGAATTTATTTTAAAAGACAAATTGAGGGACTCTTTATATCAAATTTATGATATGGAACGTCTTTGTGGTAAAGTTTCTTGTGGTTCTTTAAATGCACGTGATTTGTTACAGTTGAAATTAAGTTTAAAAGAATTACCTACAATTAAACAAATCGTGAAAGATTTAAATTTTGACTTAACGATTCAAACTCATGAAGAATTATATAATTTATTAGAGAATGCAATTTATGAAAATCCACCTGTAACTATAAAAGAAGGTTATTTAATTAA
>CAOJCV010000003.1 GCA_948432605.1 uncultured Mycoplasmatota bacterium
ACAAATAGTAACGAAGGATTTCAAAAACTCTTATCGACTATTCAAAATAAACTTGAATGTTTAAATAATATTGAAGTGGCTATGGAAGCAACTGGTCATTATTGGCTTTCTTTGTATTCAGCTTTAACTGACAATGAATTTAATGTATCTGTTTATAATCCTTATCAAATTAAATCATATCGTGGTGCTTATAATAATAGGAAACAGAAAAATGATATTATTGATTCTATTATTATTGCTGATTATTTAAGAGTATTTGGTTCTAGTGAATCAAAACTCCCAGAAGAAAATATATTATCTTTAAAACAATTATAAACCTATGGTTAAAGGTCAGTTTAGGGTCGTTGAGGGGGAATTTAAAGGATCCAGTATATTTATGAATCAATTAGTTGATGAGGGTTGGAAAATAAATATGATGAACGATTTTTTACAATCACTAGATGTAATAGATCCAGAAGATATTTATTTTGAATCATACTCTGATTATAACGATTTAATTTTAGAAATTGCAGAAGAAAGAGAAAAAGCAAAAATTGCTAAATCAAAAGAATTAGAAAAAATAGAGACAAAAGAAGAAAAAGAACTACCTAAAGTAGAAAAAAACAAGAAAAAAAGAAGGAAGAAAAGCCAAAAATAAACATTGATGTTGATTCTGTAATTATGGACGATAATGTGATTACAGATGATGAATTTTTTGACGATTTTTTCCATGATGAAGATTAGTCTTCTTTTTTTTACTATTTTGGTACAACAAATCAGTTGAATAGAAAATCAAATTCATGTATAATTTTAACAGGATACAAAATGTCGTATGATAAAATTTGAAAAAATGTCCAAAATAATAGTAGGTGTATCAAAATGAAAAAGAAAACCATATATATTGTAGCAGGAATGATTCTTACTCTTGCATGTGTAATTGGAGTAAGTTATGCCTTTTGGCAAGTAAGTCTCATTCAAGAGAGTCAAAACGAAATCACAAGTGGTTGCTTTAAATTAAGATTAACAGAAGAAAATGCGATATCCCTAAGAGATGCTTATCCTATGAGTGAAGATGAAGGAAGAAACTTAACACCTTATACATTTACTATTGAAAATATATGTAATACTACAGCCTCTTATCAAGTCAACTTAGAGGAATTAAAAATGAGTCAAAAAAGATTAAGTGGAGAATACTTAAAAGTGTCATTAGATAATAAAAAAGCTATCAATGTATCAAATTTAGAAATCGTAGATAAAACCTTAGAAGAAGCAGATACCTCTCATAAACTTACCACAGGAGTATTAAAAGGAAAAGAAAAGAGAAGTTATGAATTAAGATTGTGGATGGACGAAAGTACACCTACGAAAGAGGAAACCATGGAAGCAACATTTGAAGGAAAAGTTACTATTATTGCAACGTATAAAGAAAGTATTCCAGAGTTAGAAATCAGTACAAGAGAAGAGAAAGATACCATCAAAGTAGAAGTAAATACAATAAAAAATAAAACCAATGAAAAATTAAGATATATCTATCAATTAGAAAATGAAGAAGCAATCGAAACAGAAGAAAATATATATACATTTATAAATATCAAAGATGGAAACTATAAAGTAAAAGTTTTAGTCTTGTTAGAAGATGAAACAATATTAGAAGACCAAGAAAGAAATGTATCGGTAGCTTATGAAAAAGTATACATCACAAGTAATGGAAATGATGAAACAGGAAATGGGTCAATAGAGAATCCTTATGCAGGTTTAAATCCAGCATACACCAAAGTAAAAAGTGGTGGAGAAATGATTCTACTCTCAGATATCACAGCAACAGAAACAGGAAATTTCAATATCGAAGGAAAAGAAGTAACTTTAATAAGCCAGGAAGAAAACATTTATACAATTTTAAAAGATACAAGCTTTACTTCACCAATTCTTGATATCACAAATACAAATACAGTTACTACAAAGAATATTACTTTGGATGGCAACAACGTCATATCCACAGGAGCATTAGTAGAAGCTTATGATTCTACGTTAAACTTGAGTGAGGGAACAACAATACAAAACAATAATAATCGCGGAAGATATTATGAAGAAATGAATGGAAATGGTGCCTTAGGTGGAGGAGTATTTGCTTGGCAAAGTACAATTAATATCACTGGAGCAAAGATTATTTATAACAAAACATCAGCCCAAAGTGGGTCATGGAGCCACGGAGGAGGAATCAGTGCTTCGTATGGAACATTAAATTTTTATGATGGTGAAATTTCCTATAATGAAAATGTTGGAGCAATGGTAAACCAAGCAGGTGGTGGAATTGTATTTTATGAAGGAAAGTTTTATATGTCAGGAGGAATAATTTCTCATAACAAAACAAATACAGGTGGTGGTGGAATTTTTTTGAATTCTACTAGCATATCTACGATTTTTACGATGACAGGTGGTAGCATTGTAAATAATTCGGCTGAAACTGGTGGTGGATTATGTTTATATAGGCAAGTAGGTGGATCTGTAATTACGACGGCCTATTTAAAAAATGGAATCATTGAAAATAATACAGCTGTAAATGGAACTAATGCTTATGCTAATGATGGTACCCAAATCATTGATGAAAGATAAAAATTTAGAATAAAAGAGTATTCTAGATTTTTTGATGAAATTTGTAAGAAAAAAAGGAAATCGTTATTTTTTTCGGAATATATAAGTAGGAGATACTTTTATCTTCTTAGAAAGGAGGAATACATGTAAGAGTATTACCGAAGTGGAAACTATTCCTTATTAGAAGATATTCCTTTTAAAGAAATGTTTGGAAGAAAATCAAGAGTACATTTTGCAGAGTATTTGTTAGAATGTTATTTGACATTGAATAAAATCATAGCCTATAATGGGAAAATCTTTTCATCAGAATTAAATCGTGGAGAAGAATACCGAGATTTAAAGAAAGTAAAACAAGTCGTGATTATTGGAAAAAGTACAATCAAATTAGAAGAGAAACTACTGAGTAAAAACTACTATAAGAATGAAAGTAGAAGACTATCTGATATGCAAGAAATAGATATCATAAGGATTGATAAGGTAGGCTTAAGTGATCATAATAAAGATAACAAAAGGATGTGAAAACTTATTCGTTTTATTGGAGCTAATAATCAAGAAGAAAGAGATAATCTTGCAAAGGGAAGGAGAAAACTCATGAAAATGAATCAAGAATTAGAAGAAATATCGGGTATTACTGAATTAAAAAAAGAAAATATCCAAAAAATTCAAACAAATTCCAAGTCTATGAATCTTGTATAAGAAAAAAGATATTTTTTACAGTCCTTTACAATTTTTCTTACGTAATTTTACTTTTTTTATAGAATAAATTGATTGTTTCTCTTAGGTATTTATTGCTTGTCAATAGTTTTTCTTTATTTTATTCATGTTTCTGTCCTGATATGTGTAGAAGAATCATTTACTTCAAATCTTTTTCATGTTACCATTAGTATGGTGATTCATAATGAATAATAAGGAAAATCAAGAAAAAACAGGTTTATTTTCTTCTGAAAATCTTTCTTATGCCAAGACAAGTGAAGATTTACCAACTACTTATTTTAAGCCTATTGATCAAGTGCAACAAGCTCAAAAAGAATTAATAAAAAATTATCAGCAAGAAAAAAAAGAAAATCTAATTGATATACCTGATTTATCAGCTGAGGTTAGGAAGTTAGAGGAAGAATTAAAAAGAAAGAAAAATTATATGTCGTTGTTGTCTGTTGTTTTATTAGTTTTATTTTTAAATGTTTGTTGGTTTTTAGGAGTTAAATTTTTAATTGAACCTAAGTATGAGCAGTATGTTGAAGAAAGCAAAGAAATTAAAGCAAATTATGATAGTTTAAAACGTAGAGTTGACGCAATAGTAGGAAGTGAATAACTTCTTTTTTATTATAAAATTGACATATATTGTAGAGCGTGTCATAATATGATTTGTATTGCTTATTAAAGCTATTAAAAGAAAGGATTTATTATGTTAGAGTTAAGAAAAATTAAGAAAACTTATAAAACTGGTGATTTTGTTCAAAATGCTTTGAAAAAAGTAAGTTTAAAATTTAGAAAAAGTGAATTTGTAGCTATTTTAGGGCCCAGTGGTTCTGGTAAAACAACGCTTTTAAATATTGTTGGTGGATTAGACCGTTATGAAGAAGGAGATTTAATTATAAATGGAAAATCCACAAAGTCTTTTAAAGATAAAGACTGGGATTCTTATCGCAATAATTGTATTGGTTTTATTTTTCAGAATTATAATTTGATAAGTCATATTGATATTTTATCTAATGTTGAGATGGGAATGACTTTGTCTGGTATTTCTCTTAAAAAAAGACGAAAAATTGCAGTAGATGTTTTAAAAAAAGTAGGGTTAAAAGATCATATTCATAAAAAACCAAATCAATTGTCTGGTGGACAAATGCAACGTGTAGCAATCGCACGTGCTTTAGCTAATAACCCAGATATTATTTTGGCAGATGAACCTACAGGGGCATTAGATTCTAAAACTAGTATTCAAATCATGGATTTGATGAAGGAAATTTCTAAAGATAAGTTAGTAATTATGGTTACTCATAATCCAGAATTAGCGAATACTTATGCGTCTCGTGTCATAGAAATGAAAGATGGAGAGATTACTAAGGATTCTAATCCGTTAGATGAGAAATTTGTAGAATCTGATTCTTATTTGATTCGTAAGACTGCTATGAATTTTTTGACAGCACTTCATTTATCTTTAAATAATATTTGTACTAAAAAAGGAAGAACTATTTTAACAGCCTTTGCATCTTCGATTGGTATTATTGGAATTTCTTTAATTCTAAGTCTTTCTAATGGATTTGAAAAACAGATTGATACATTTGAAGTAAATACTTTAAGCGCTCTGCCAATAATTATTAGTAAACAAAGTATGGCTTTAGATGAAGAAACATTAGAGCAAATGCATGATGAAATGAATGAAGTAGGGGATTATCCTTCTACAGATTATCTTATTCCTAAGGAAAATGAGCAAGATAAATATATGCATTCTAATAAAATAACAAAGGATTATATAGAATATTTAGAAAATTTATCTTCTCAAGATGTTATTGGAATTAATTATTTGTATGCAGCTAATATTAATTTTTTACAAAAAGTAAATGGTAAAGTTAAGAAAATTGAAACATCTAATTTAAATGTTGGAAGTTTTCCTCATTCTTTATCACATGATGGAGTAAATGTTATTCATGAACGTTTTGATATTTTAAGTGGGCGAGAAGCATTAGATAAATACGATGTTCTTATTGAAGTAGATAGTAAAAATAGATTTCCTAAAGAATTATTAGAAATGCTTGGTATTTTAAGTGATGAAAATGTAAGCTTTGATACTATTTTAGGAAAAGAGATTACCGTTGTTTTGAATGATGATTATTATGAAAAAGTAGGAAATTATTTTATTCCAAAAAGTGATTTAGAGAAAATGTTTCAAAGTAAAAATAAAATTGTTTTAAAAGTAGTTGGAATCATTCGTTTAAAGAAAGAATACCCAAGTATGGCTTCTTCAGCTGGTATTTATTATACTAATGAATTTATGCAAGAAGTTTTAGATAAAAATGAATCTTCTAAAGTAGTAGAAGCTCAAAAACATGCTAAATATAATGTTTTGTCTGGAGAACTTCTTGATACTCAATCTAAAGAAGGTATAGAAGCAAAAGAAGCTTTAATGGCTTATTTAGGTGGTGATAAAGTGCCATATGTTGTTCAAATTCATCCTAAAAACTTTGAAAGTAAAGAAAATATTACAAATTATTTAGATCGTTATAATGAAGATAAGGAAGAATCTCAAAAAATTGTATATATTGATCAAGCTAATTTAATGAGTAGCTTATCAGGGAATATTATGGACGCGATTACAATTGTTTTGGTTGCATTTAGTTCTATTTCTTTAGTGGTATCTAGTATAATGATAGGAATTATAATGTATATTTCTGTTTTAGAAAGAACAAAAGAAATTGGTATTTTAAGAAGTTTAGGAGCACGAAAAAAAGATATTTCTAGAGTGTTTAATGCAGAAACCTTTCTTATAGGGTTATCTTCTGGGTTATTAGGAATTTTTGTGGCTTGGATTTTATTATTTCCAGTAAATTCTTTGTTGTATAAATTAACTGACTTGGAAAATGTTGCTGTTTTAAACCCGATTCATGTAATAATTTTAATTACCATAAGCGTTATTTTAACTTTGATAGGTGGCTGGATTCCTGCAAAAATTGCGAGTAAAAAAGATCCAGTAATAGCTTTAAGAACTGAATAAGTTGTATTATCGACTATATCTTTTAAAAGTCGACAAAACTTGTCAAAATCTTTTCTTGCGGTTTTTGATCTTTTCTTTTATAGTAAAACACATCCAAGCAAAACTGCTTGGTACAGAGGGATTTTAAACTAATTCATATATTCAAAAAAACTACCCTATTACAATACGTTTCTATTTAAAAATTTGGTTATAACACACTTCTTTTCTAATAACTAATAACTAAAAAATAAAAAAATCCTCTGGGGACAACTTATTATGAGTTGTCTTTTTATATTAACTAGTACTTGACAATACATAGTAGTTGTGATAATTTATTTATGGAAGAGGTGATACTATTCATACTCAATTTAAAAAGGGCGTTTTAGAATTGTTGGTTTTATCGATTGTTTCAAAAAAAGATATGTATGGCTATGAACTTGTAGAAGAAGTAAGTAGGATTGTCGATGTGAATGAGGGAACTATTTATCCTATTTTAAAAAGACTAACAAATGAGTCTTATTTTGAAACTTATTTAGAAGAATCTAAAGAAGGGCCTATTAGAAAATATTATCATATTACTGCAAATGGAAAGTTACGACAAAAAGAAATGCTTAAGGAATGGACAGAATTTTCTTTAAGTGTAAATAAATTTATAAAGGAGAATAACTAAATGAAAAAGAAAGAGTTTTTAAATGCTTTAAGAAAAAAATTAGAAATATTAGAATCGAGTGAAGTGGATGATATTATTACAGAATATTCAGGTTATATTGATGAAAAAATGGAATCAGGTGTAAGTGAAGAAAATGCAGTGGAAGCCTTTGGGAATCTTGATGAACTTGCAAATGATTTATTATCAGCATATAAAATTAAAATAAAAAAAGAAAAAGATCCAATTGGAGATTTTTCTAAGAAAGTTTTAGAAACTATTAATTATATTGTAGATGAACTTAGTGAAAAGTCTTCTAAAGAGATTATTCAGTTTATCATTGAAATTGTTATTTTAATTTTTATGATAGGGTTATGTAGACTTCCAGTTTCTATTTTAATCTCTCTTGGAAAAGAAATATTTTTTATTCTTTCAAGTCCATTAAATCGAATTTTCTTTTCTATTTGGAAGTTTGTTTTGGAATTCGCTTATTTTGTATTATCTATTTTAGTTTTTATTCGAATTGTTGATAAAAGATATTTGAAAAATAGGACTGTCAAAATGAATGAAAAAAAAATTCAGACAGAAAAGATTACTAAAGTAAAAAAAAATAAATCCAAAGAAGAAGTTAGTGAACCTCAAAGTAAAACTTTTTTCATAGGAGAAATGATTATAAAAATAGGGGTATTTTTCTTAAAGTTTATGGCAATATGTATTTTATTTGGGGCTAGTTTTTATTTAATTAGTATGGCTGCAATATTAGGAATTTGTATTTATCTACTTATTCAAGGTGTGACTTATTTTGGTTTTTATCTTATTATGTTAGCGCTTTTTGTGCTTGGAATAGTCTTCTTTCATTTATTGTATAATTTTGTAATTGATAGGAAAAATAAAGGGGTATCGTTATTTATTCAAATCATGATTTCTATTTTATTATTAGGAGGAGGCTGTGGTCTTGCAGTTTTCGAAGTTGCTGATACAGAGTTTATTAATGGAGTTCCAAATGATTTAAAAACAGAAAAATTAGTAGAAGAACTTGCTATGGATAAAGATACAATTTTCATTGGGAATGTAGCCAATTATATTGTTGATAATGATTTAAATATTGTAAAAGTAGAATTTGAATATTATCCACTTGGAACTAAGATGAGTACTAATATTAAAAAGAAAGAAGATAAAGTTTTCCTTTATTGGAGTTTTGATCGAATTCATATTCGTTCAGAGTTATTAGAGCATGTTGTTAATGACTTAAAACAAAAGAAAGTGTATAATTATCATTTAGAACCAACTATTACGATTATAGCGAATGAAAAAAATATTGAACAAATTAAAATGAATCGTCAAAAATATTATAAAACTTATAAAAACTATTCTTCTTGTGAGTTTGTAAAAACTTATCATGTTGAAATGTTAAAACCTAGTCTTGATCAAAATGAAGTTATTGTGGTTGTGTCTCAATATAATGAAGATAATGTTGTTTCTGTAAAACTTTCTAAAGATTTAGCAAATATTTTAGAAGTGGGTAATGATTATGAGTTTACTTTTAAAACTTATCAAGCTTTTGTAGATACGGATATTGAAAATGTGTTTTATGAAAATGATGTAATAGAAATTCAAAAGACAAATAAAAAAGGCTTTGAGCAAAGACAGGATGAAACTTGCACTTTATTTTATTAATTAGTTTTAAAAATTTATCTTTCATGATGAATTTTTTTTTAATTTATGTTAGACTTAATATAGAGGGTGATTCATTTGGAACAATTAAATATGGAAATAAGTATGTTGGAACGTTATGGTGAGAATATGACTCGAAAAGAGTATATTACTGATCCTGCTATTGCACGTGATAATGAAATGAAACAATGTATTTTAACTCTTTTAACTCCTGAAAAAAGTGCTCTTTTGGTAGGAAAGCCTGGAATTGGTAAAACTGCTATAGTAGAAGGTCTTGCATATCGAATTCAAAAAGGTCTTGTTCCAAATGCTCTTTTAGGGTGGGAAATTATAAAAATTAATGTTACATCTTTATTAGGTTCTGTAACTAAAGATGGGCAAATGGAAAATCGTATTGATTTATTAATAAAAGAATTGAATCAAAAAGAAAAAGTAATTTTGTTTATTGATGAAACACATGTTTTAGTAAATAAAAATACGAGTGATAATTCGGGAATTGATTTTGCAAATATGTTAAAAGCAGGTCTTGATAGAGGTACTATTAAAATGATAGGTGCAACCACAACAGAAGAATATGAAACCTATATTTTACGTGATAGGGCATTTTTAAGAAGATTTCAAAAAATTGATGTTTTGGAAGCAGATAAACCTACTACTGTTAAAATTTTAATGGGAACTTTGCCTAAAATTGAGAAGCAAATGGGTATTACATTACATTATTCTGAATTTATTAAAACGCGAATTATGCAGTTTATTGTAGAGATGACGGATGAATACAAGAGAGTATATGAAGTTGCATCTAGATATCCTGATATTTGTTTAACAATTCTTTCTAATGCTTTTACTTATGCTTTATTTGATAATGAATCTTATGTATCCATAAAACATGTTTATAAAGCTATTTGTAATGCAAGAAATGTTTATGAAGATGTAAAATTAAAAGAAATTGAACGTTTTAAAATTGAATTTCATGATTTAATTGAAGAAGAAAATGTAGATTTGGAAGAAAGGGGATAGAAAATGGAAAAAATTAAAGTATTTCAAATTGGTTGTGGCAAGATGAGTAAATATATCATGCGTTATATTTATGAAAAAAAAGGAGAAGTTGTTGGGGCTGTAGATATTTCTGCTGATGTTATTGGTAAAGATATTGGGAATGTTATGGAGACTGAGGATAAGGGTGTTAGGATTGAATCAGTTAAAAAGCTTGATTCTTTATTAAAAATGACAAAGCCACAAGTGGCTATAATTACTACAATGAGTTTTTTAAATGACATCGAAGAGTCTATACGTATATGTATTAAAAATGGTGTAAATGTTTTAACAACTTGTGAGGAAGCTTTTTTTGCAAATAATTCTAATCCTAAGAGTTTTAAGGAATTAGATGCTCTTGCTAAGGCTTTTAAAGTAACAGTGACAGGATGTGGATATCAAGACATTTTTTGGGGGAATATGATTACTAGTATCTGTGCTTCTATGCATCGTATCACAAAAATTAAGGGTGTTAGTTCTTATAATGTAGAAGATTATGGACTCGCTTTAGCATTAGCTCATGGAGCTGGTTTTACAAAAGAACAGTTTGATTTAGAAATTGCTCAATCAAATAAGATGAGTGAAGAAGAAAGAATTGCTTTGATGGAAAAACGTGAATTTTTTCCTAGTTATATGTGGAATGTAGTAGGGTGGCTGGCTGATAAATTAGGACTTCATGTAAATTCTGTACATCAAGAGTGTATTCCTGTCATGGCTTTAGAGAATTTAGAAAGCATAACTTTGAGTCAAACAATTGATAAAGGTATGGTTCGAGGTATGAATGCAATTGTTACTGCTATGACAAAGGAAGATATAATTTTAGAAATTGAATGTATAGGAAAAGTTTACATGGAATCAGAATCTGATTTAAATGAATGGACTATTTACGGAGAACCAACTACACATGTATCAAATGAAAAACCTAATACGGTAGAATTAACTTGTGCAGATGTGGTAAATCGAATACCACAAATTATAAAAATGCGTAGTGGTTTTGTTTCAACAAGTGAATATCCAGAACCAAAATATATTGTAAATGAATTTGAAGTGTAGTGTGAGGTAAACTATGAAGAGTGTAAAATTAGAGGAAAAAATTGTTATTGTTTTAATAAGTATTTTATTACTTATTGTAATCCCTTTGGTTTTTTCTACTCTTTTTTTTAATAAGTTTCAAATAAAAGATTTTGATTCTGTTCTTGAAATAGCATATCAAAGTGAAATAACTTTTTTAGGTGGAACTGTTTGTTATGGAAATGCTTTTTCTTGTTTCGATGTAGAAGTGCATTCAGAAGGAGAAGTTGATTCTTTTAAAATTGGAACATATCAAATGAAATATACTTATATGTTTGACGGAAAAATTTTAGAAAAGATGCAAACAGTTAATGTTGTAGATAAAACTCCACCTGTGTTAGAAATAGAAGATAGGGAATATACTTATTGTAAAAATGGTAAAGTTCCAAAATATTCTTATAAAGCAGTTGATAATTTGGATGGGGACATAACTGATAAAGTTTCTTCTTCTATTATAGATGGTCATATTGTATTTTCTGTTACTGATTCTAGTGGAAATACTACTACAATTGAGAAACAAGCTATGTTGAAGGATGAGGAAGCCCCAACCATTTTGTTAAAGGGAGAGGAAAAAATGTTTTTGTCTTTAGATGAAGCTTATAATGAACCAGGTGTAAGTGCTTATGATAATTGTGATGGAGAAATTTCTCAAAAAGTTGTCGTAGACGGAAAGGTGGATGAAAAGAAGCCTGGAACTTATATCCTAACATATACTGTAATGGATGAAAGTGGAAATATGGCTCATATAAGTAGATCAGTTGTTGTTGAAGATAAAAAAATAGTAGGAAGAGTTATTTATTTAACATTTGATGATGGACCAAGTGCATATACTACAAAGTTATTGGATATTTTAAAGAAATACAATGCAAAAGCAACTTTTTTTGTTACAAATCAATCTTTATCTTATGGTTATGATAATGTTATTTTAAGAGCTTACCAAGAAGGACATACGATTGGTCTTCATTCTTATTCTCATAATTATGCCATTTATCAAAGTGAGCAAGCTTATTTTGATGATTTATATAAAATTCAAGAAAAGGTTAAAAATATTACAGGTCATACTTCTAAAATTATTCGTTTTCCTGGAGGTAGTTCTAATACTATTAGTCGTCAATATGATGGTGGATCTAAAATTATGAGCAAACTTACTAAGTTAGTTTTAGAAAAGGGTTTTCGTTATTATGATTGGAATATTGTTAGTGGCGATGCAGGGCAGACAGAAAGTTCTTCTGAAATTATTTCTAATGTGACAAAAGAGTTTGGAAAATTCTCGACTCCAATTGTTTTGCAACATGATATTAAGAGTTTTAGTGTGGATGCAGTGGAAGGTATTTTATCTTATGGGGTTCAAAACGGTTATAGGTTTGAAGCTATTACTATGAATACACCACTTATCCAACATCGTGTTAATAATTAAAAAGAGCCATTTGGCTCATTTTTTAGTAAAGATTTATTGCGAAATATTCCAAAAATTTTCCCAAGGATCTTTTCTTTTTAATCTTTTTAAAGCAGTTTCGATTGTTATTTCATCTGGTTTGATAGTATTCAATTCACTCCATTTAATGGGGAGTGAAATACTTAATTTCTTTTTTATTCTAATAGAGTAGGGAGCAACACTTGTTGCACCTTTTGTATTTCTTATCCAATCAATGAAAATTTTTCCATTACGTTCATTCATTCTTACATTGCTCGTGTATTTATCAGGCCATTTCATTTCCATGATTTTGGCAATATTTTTAGAAAAATCTTTTGCTTCGTTCCAACTTTTTAACGAGCTAATGGGGACTAATACGTGATACCCTTTGCCACCACTTGTTTTTAAAAATGAAGTGAGTTTTAATTCATCTAAAATACTTTTTAGGTCCATTACGCCTTGACGAACTTTTTCTAAGTTTAATTTTTTGTCGGGATCTAAGTCAAATACAATGATATCTGGTTTTTTTAGTTTTGTAGTTTTACATCCCCATATGTGAAATTCATAACTGTTTCTTTGAACTTCTGTTATAAATCCTACAGAATTTTTTATATAATAGTAATCTTCTTTTTTTCTAGTCTCATTTTTAATGATTTTTTTCCCTAAATTTTTATTAGATGTTTCAAAATGTTTTTTATAAAATTTTTCTCCTTCTATGCCATTAGGGCATCGAATGGTACTAATTAATCTTTTTTCAAAAAAAGGCATTATTCTAGGAATGATTTTTTTATAATAATCTACTATATTTTTTTTAGTGATTTTAGGTTTTTTATATATGATTTTATCAGGATGAGTAATTTCAATTTTTTCCAATTCTTGATTTTCTCTTGTTAAATATTTTTTTGGAGTAATATTTTTTTCAATTTCACTCATTGTTCGATTGGTTTTGATACTTGTTTTAAATTGATTTATATTTTTATATCCTTTAATATTATCTTTTTCTTTAATTAATAACCAATTGTCTTCTTTAAAATGTACTAGACTCCATTGTCCCTTTAAACGTTTTCCATCCAATTTAAATTTTAAATTGCCATTTTTTAGAGACCTTTGAGGATTTTCGATTGGAATCCAATATCCTTCATCCCAAAGCATCACAGTTCCACCTCCATATTCTCCTTGAGGAATTGTTCCTTCAAAATGTCGATAACTTAAAGGGTGATCTTCTACATGTATTGCTAATCGTTTTTCTGTGGTATTATAGGATGGACCTTTTGGAATAGCAAAGCTTAATAGGGTACCATTTAATTCTAATCTAAAATCATAATGATCTTTTCTTGCTAGATGATGTTGTACAACAAAGTGTAATTTTTTTTTCGTTTTTTCTATTTTGCCATATGGTTCTTTTGTTTTTTTAAAGTTTCTTTTTTTATTATATTGCTTTAAGTCTTTTTTCATAATATATCACATGATTAGTTTGTAATTAAAATACAAAGTTATTCTTAAATCTTAATTTTGTCAAAAAAAAGTCCATAATATCGTGTATTACGAACTTTTTTTTATTCACACAAAGGTGTGTGTCAATTTTAATATGGGGCGAAATATGGGGATCGAACCCATGCATGCTAGAGCCACAATCTAGTGTGTTAACCACTTCACCAATTCCGCCATACAAGAATTATTCTAACAAATTCTTGTTTCTTTTTCAAGTATATATTATAATTATTTTAGGAAAGAAGTGATTTTTGTGATGATTTTAAATATTTTTACGGATTTATGGGATACTTTTTTAGATTTTATTGAGCCTCTTACATCTTTTTTAAAAGAAACATGGAGTGATCTTAATACTTTTTTATTAAAATATATGTCTCAAGATGTTATGAATATTTTGGCTTTTGGAATTGTTGTTGCTATTATACTAATTGTTGTTTTAGCAGTAATTAATAATAAAAATTAGTCATTTATTTTTTTAAGTAGTTAAATATTTTTTAAGTTTTTTGTTCCATACTAAAAAAAAATAGTGGAACTTTTTTTAATACTTTGATAAAATAATACGGAGAGTAAACAGAGGTCTGGGATGTGTTGTAGTGAATAAAGAGGAAGTTTATACTATTTTAACTATTGTTATTTCCATTGTAGCAATTTTTCAAACGTGGAAGCAAATGCAGTTAAATACTAAAGAAGTTTTATTTGAAAAAAGAATGGATGCTTTGTTTGTTTATGAAAAATTAATTAATTTTTATGTTCAAAATAAACACATTTTTTTGTCTAAATCATTGAGTGCTGATAAAATTAAGAAACTTTATTTATCTATGACTCTTCTTTTTGATTTGCATGATGAAAGTGATATTGAGAAGCTAAAACTTATGATAGAAAAAATTCCTTTTCTTTTTTGTGGCTCTTATATTTTCTTTTTACAAAACTTTTTGTATACGATTTTCTTTTTTATTCAAAAAATTTATTATACTCAAAAATTTTTAGAAAAAATAGAAAAATTTCAAGTTATAGAAATTTTACTTTTGAAAGATTATTTTCTAAATAAAACTTTTTCTAAAAGCTGGGCGTCAGAGCAAAATCTTTTATCCACAACTTATGATTACATTCAAGAAAAGAGAATAATGAGAAAATTAAAAAGACAAATTAATTTATTTTATTCTTTTCGAAAATAATTGAAATATCTTTTTTGATTAGTTCCATTTCAATTTTCTTTTTTTTAAATATTGTGCTAGAATAGAAGTAATACAAATCATTACTTTTTTTTGTCAGGAGGCATAGTATGGATAATATCGAAAAAGAAATATTAAAGGCTGTAACTCGTTTAGATTATCAAAAAGGACTAAATTATGATGAGGATTATATAGATCATGTTGGGACATCTAATATAAGTAATCAAAAAACTCTTCAGTTTTTAGTTGAATCTGAGCGTTCTAATAAAAAGTATGTTGTTCAAGTAGATTCTAAAAATGGGAGAATAAATAGAACTTTTTGTACGTGTCCTCAATTTCGAGAAACGCAGTCTTGTAAACATGTAGCAGCTTGTTTGGTATGTTATTCTGATAAATTATTAAGTATTCAAGATACTAAAGTGGTGGAGTTAAAAACTAAACAATTGTTTCAAAAACTAAAGTCTGAATTTGAAAATGAAATTACAAAAAAAGAAGAAGTTCATGTTATTCCATATATTACTAAAGATACAAGTTATTATTATGATGTTGTGACTTTAAAAGTTAAAATAGGTGTAGATAAAATGTATTCTCTTTTGGGAAAATATAATGCTTTTAAAAATGCATTCCGTGATGAAGAAGAATATAATTTTGGAACAAATTTTAAATATGATCCTAAGAAACATTTTTTTAATGAGACAAGTTTAAAAGTATTTTCTATCATTAATGGGTTAGCTAATAAAAGGAGTCTTTCAGGAAATTCTATTGTTTTGGATGATGATTCTTTAAAGGAACTATTAAAACTTTTTAAAGATGGTATTTATATGGAAGAAAATAGGCAAAAAACGCCTATTCGAAATGCTTTTCCATTACAAATGAATTTATCAAAAGAAAATCACAAATATAAAATGCATTTTGAAAGTGATATTCAATATGTAGAAAGTTTAACTGAAGATTATGAATATATATTACTCTCTAATGTAATTTATCATTTAAATAAAAAGCAAAGAGTTCTTTTAGAAGAATGTTTAAATCATAATATGAAAGAATTTATTTTTGAAGAATCGGCTTTTGATGATTTTCAAAAAAGCGTGTTAAGAGTTGTTAAAGATTCTGTTAAATTAGACGAGAGTGTTAAAGATCTTGTCTTAGTTTCTAAACCTGAGGTTAAGTTTTACTTTGATTTAAATGAAGATAATATTACTTGTATTCCTAAATTTATTTATAATGAAGAAGAAGTTTCTTTTTTTGATAAATCTTTAAATATTATAAGAGATGTAGATTATGAATCTGAAGTAGTCAATATTTTAGCTTCTTATGAATTTCATAAAATGAATCATATTTTTTTGTTAGATGATTTTGATTTAATGTGTGAATTTATGGATGGAGGATTGGATGAAATTTCAAAGATATATCCTGTTTATACTTCTGAAAATTTAAAAAATACAAATGTTTTAAAATCTAGTTCTATAACAACTCATTTTAGTATTGGACAAGGACAAATTTTAAATTATGATTTTGATTTAGGTGGGATTGATAATTCTGAACTTGATAATATTCTTCTTTCTATGAAAGCAAAGAAAAAGTATTTTCGTCTTAAAAATGGAGATGTTTTATCTTTGGAACAAGATAATTTAAAGCAATTAAAAGATTTAACTGAAGAGTTAGAAATTGAAGGAGATCAAGGTACTATTCCAAAATATCGGGCTTTATATTTAGATTCTTTGAAAGAAAAAAAATATGGAATTATTAAAACTGATTCTTTTTTTCAACAATTTATTCAACAGTTTAAAGAATTTCAACATTCTGAGGTTTCTTTTACAGATAATGAATTACAAACTTTACGAGATTATCAAATTGATGGCGTAAAATGGTTGTATACTATTTGTAAATGTGGATTTGGTGGTATTTTAGCTGATGAGATGGGGCTTGGTAAATCTTTACAAACAATTACTTTTATTAAACGTTTGCTTGAAGAAGCAAATGATGCAAAATTTTTAATAGTTTGTCCTACTTCTTTAGTCTATAACTGGGAAAATGAGTTTTTGAAATTTGCACCTGAATTAAAATTTCAAGTATTTTCTGGAAATAGAGTGGATCGACGTTCTTTACTTGATTCCTTTTCTGGAAATATATTTATTACTTCTTATGGATTACTTCGAGAAGACATAGAAGTGTATCAATCAAAATCTTTTCGAGTGTTCGTTATTGATGAAGCTCAAAATATTAAAAATCCAAAAACTGGACTTGCGAAAGCAGTAAAAAGTATTATTTCTGAAACAAAATTAGCATTAACAGGAACTCCTATTGAAAATTCTATTGTTGAACTTTGGAGTATCTTTGATTTTATTATGCCAGGCTTTTTATCAAGTCTTGTAAAATTTCAACAAAAGTATAAAATTAAAGAATTTGATGAAGATACAAATAAGTTACTTGCTACTTTAAAAGCTCAAGTAAAACCATTTATTTTGAGAAGAAAAAAAGCTGATGTAGTAAAAGATTTACCTGATAAAATTGAGAATAATATTTTTATTGATTTAAATGAAGAACAGAAAAAATATTATGCTGCTGAGGTTAAGTATGTAAATGATGAAATGACTAAGCTGATTCAAAGTGGAGGTTTTATAAGAAATAAGATGTTGATTTTGTCTTTACTTACTAAGTTAAGACAACTTTGTATTGATCCTAGAATATGTATAGATAATTATAATGGGGGAAGTTCTAAAATTGAACATTTGATTGATCAAATTAAAGAAGTTGTGGCAAATGGACATAAGATCTTACTTTTTACTAGTTTTAAAACAGCTTTAAATATTGTGCATGAAGAATTAGAAAAGGAAAATATTTCCAGTTATATTATTTCTGGAGATGTCCCATCTAAAAAAAGACAAATGTTGGTAGATGCTTTTAATAAGGATGAAACAAATGTATTTTTGATCATGTTAAAAAGTGGTGGAACAGGTCTTAATCTTACTAGTGCAGATGTAGTCATTCATTTGGATTTATGGTGGAATCCACAGGCTGAGAATCAAGCTACTGATCGTACTCATAGAATAGGACAAACAAAAAATGTTGAAGTCATCAAACTTATTTGTAAAGGTACTATTGAGGAAAAAATCCTTGCTTTGCAAGAAAAGAAAAAAATTCTATCTGATAAAATGATAGAAGAGGATATGGATGATAATACATATCTTAAAAATCTTTCAGAGCAAGATATTAGAGATTTACTTGCTTATGAGAATAAAGATTAATTTAAAATTATAATTTCTATATTTAAATATCTTGCAAAAATTAACCAAAGAAGATAAGGAATGAATAAATATCCTGATATCTTCTTTTTCTTTATTAAATAATATGTTAGTACAATGTTTATTCCGATAAGTAAAAGAAGCCAAAAAAGCGAGAAAATTCGCCATTAAAAAAAAAATAGAATTGTCCATGTATAATTTAAAAATAATTGTACGTAATATAAAATATCTATTTTTGAACATTTTTGATTTTCTTTTTTATAAAAGTAATATGCTATTCCAATTAATAAATAAATAATTGTCCAAACAATAGGAAATAGATAAGATGATGGGGAAATAGTTGGTTTGTTTATTTGATTATAATCTTAATAATTAATGAAGTTAATCCACCTAATAGAAGTGGTAAAAAAATAGTTATTAATGACTTTAATTTTTGAACCATATCAATGTTCTCCTTAAAATAATATAGTTTAAATTTCTTTTTTTATGATAAAATATTTTTAGAAGTGGATGATTTTATGAATGATATTGAAAAAGATTTTCAAAATATTTTAGAGCAAAATGCTTTGGAAAAAGTAAATGATCGTTTTTATTTAACGAAATATCAAACTCAGGTTTTAGAAAAAAATAATATTCCTTATAAATCATGTAATTCTATGAGTGAATTATTATTCTTATTATCAGATATAAGTAACGAGGATGAATTTTTTGAGTTGGAAATGGTAGCGAAAGAGATAGAAGAGTTTCATTATTATAATGAACATAGAGGTATGTTTCCTAGATCTTGTTGTAGATCAATTTTTAAATTTTTGATAGTATGAAATTATGTTATAGAAAGTTGGTAAAGCATGAATGTAAATAAATGGATTTTAAGAAAAATAAAAGGACTTAATCATGAAAGAATGAATGAATTTGTAAGTAAAATTGCAAAAGAAGAATGTAAATCAAAATTGTTTGTTAAATTAGATATCTATTGGAATTTTTTTACTCGTGGATGTGGGTATACTGATTATTTTCGAGGAAATTATATTAATTTATCCAAAAGCGAGAAAGATACGTTTGTAACAGCTAAGAAATTTTATAAAATACTTGATTATTTAAATGATGAACGTTATGAAATTATTTTGCATGATAAACTTTTATTTAATAAATTTTTTCAAGATTATTTAAAAAGAGATTATATTAATTTACGAGAATGTTCTTTTGAAAAATTTGAAAAGTTTTTAAAAGGAAAAGATGTAGTATTTGCAAAAACGCCAACTGGGGAAGGTGGTCATGGAGTTTCAAAAGTTGTAGTAAAAGATTTTAAAAATTTGAAGAAGCTATATAATGAACTTTTGGAAAAACAACAGTTTTTGGTTGAAGATGCGATTATTCAAAGTAGGGATTTGAATGAAATTAATCCTAATGTTGTCAATTCCTTTCGCATTGTGACTCTTTATAAGGATGGTGAAGTTACTATTTTAAATAATGCTTTGCGAATTAATCAAGATGATTCTGATGTAATAGGATGTACGAATGATCTCTATTTTAGTTTAGGAGAAGATGGTAAAATTGATTCTAATGTTATAGATGATTATGGAACTATTTATGAAAGTCATCCTTTAACGAAAAAAAATTTTAAAGATGTCCAAATTAAAGGTGTGAAGGAAGCCTTTGATAAATCAATTGAGTTAGCGCGCAAAATACCTCAAGTAAGATATATTGGTTGGGATTTTGCTTTCACAGAAGATGGACCCGTTTTAGTAGAAGGAAATGAATATCCAGGATATGGTTTGTTTCAGTTTTATAAGTTAAAAAATAAAAGAACAGGTCATTTGGAAGAAATTGCTCAAGTTTTAAAAGACGAAATGTCACAGATAAAATTATAAGTTTTCATGATAGAAAGCTTTTTTGTTTGTATAATTCCCACTTTTATGATATAAAAGGAACTAGAAAGAGGTATTTAATGAATCAAAATTATATTATTGGCTTAGATTTAGGAATTAATAATGTAGGCTATGCTGTGGTGGATGAAAACACAAAAACAATTGAAAAGAAAGGGGTTCGTCTTTATAAAGCTTCTGATAAGGCAGAAGATAGACGGGTTGCTCGCAATACGAGGAGACGAATGAAAAGAAAAACAAATAGAATTCAAGATTCTTTATCATTGTTTAAACATATTGGTTTTCCGAAAGAAAATACAATTGATGAAAAACTTTTGCAAAAAAGAATAAAAGGTTTAAAAGAAAAATTGGAACCTCAAGATATTGTAAATGTTGTATGTTATTTTATGAGACATCGTGGTTATATTCCATTTGGAGATGAGGAAAGAGAATTAATTCAATTAAATGGAATGTTTCCATGTGAATATTATAATAAATTGCATCAAGATCTAGGAAAACATAGAGCTTTAGAACAAGTCGTAAATCATATTGATTTGATTCATGAATTAAAAAATATTTTGTTAACACAGACTATGTATTATCCAGAAATTGGGGATATTATTGGTGATTATGAAAAGCAAAATGGTTTGTTATGGATTTTTAGTCGTAAAAGAAAGTTCTGGGAAGGCCCTGGAAGTGAAAAGTCCTTTTCTCCGTTTGGCAGATTTGTTAACCAAGATGATGTGTTAGAATATCAGCAAATGAAATTAGAGGGAAAAGAAAAATTTCTCTTTGAAGATCTAATTGGACATTGTAAAATCTATCGTGAAGAAAAATGTGCTCCAAAAGCAAACTTTTTTGCAGAAAAATTTAATTTATTAAATGATTTTATTAATATTCGTATAACTAATATAGAAAATATTAAAAAAGTAGAGTATATTTCTATAACTAAAGATAAAACTTATAAGTTGACGACTGAAGCGTTGGAAGAATTGGTGAATTATTGTATAAACTATAATGAAAAAACTTTAACTTATGCTAAAGTTTTGAAAGAAGTTCTTGGTCTTACGAAAAATGATATTACAGGATATCGAGTAAAAAAAGATGGTTCTATAGAATTTAATTTGATGAAAACTTATCAGTATGTGGTAAGAGAATTCAAGAAAAATGATTTAGATTCAACATGGCTATTAGAAAATTCTTGGGAAAATTATAATAAGTTAATGAATATTCTTGCAGTAGCTCCAGGTATTGTAGAAATTACTCATATGCTTGCTGGAAGTATTCGTGTTTGTTCTGAAAAAGAACAAAGTGTTATTAAAACTATTCATGACAAATTAAAAAAGGATGGAATGCTCCAATATCATGCTTTAAGTGAAAAAGCGTTGGTAAAGGCGATTCATGATATGCAAAGTACATGCCTAAATTTTATGCAAGTTTCAAAAAAATTTGATTATGAAAAAGAATCTAGAGAATATTTTGTAAAAAATTATGGTAGTGGCAAAGGTAGACTTTTAATGAGTTCAAAATATGTTGATGAGATTATTGCATCTCCTCAAGTTAAGAAAACTTTAAGACAGGCTATTCGCGTGATTAATGCTATTATTAAAGAAAAAGGAAATTATCCAAGTGTAATTGCTATTGAATCTACAAAAGATATGAATAGTGATGAAAAAAGAAAAGAAATTGAAAAAGAACAATCTATTAATGAAAAAAATAGGAAAGATGCTAAAGCTTTATTAGAAGGGGTTACTACACCAGATAAAGTTACCGAAAATATGATTCAAAGAGTAATGTTTTATCAAGAAATAAATGGAGTTTGTCCATATTGTGGTAAGCCGATTAATATTAATGATGTACTTAATAATACAGTAGAAGTAGAACATATTTTACCAATTAGTCAAAGTGGTGATGATAGTCAAAATAATAAAACGTTATCATGTAGATCTTGTAATGCTAACAAGAAAAATAGAACACCTTTTATGTTTTTAAATGAAAAAGAATTTGATGATTTTACTAAAAGAATTAATGCTTTAAAAATATCAGCAAGGAAAAGAAATAATTTTTTAACTCAAGAGGATTTAAATAAATATCAAATAAGATTTTTTAATCGAAATTTAAGAGATACTTCTTATGCTACAAAAGAACTTGTAAATCAAGTGCATCTTTTTAATGAATATTTAAAAGCCAATACAAAAGATATAGAGATTTTAACTTTGTCTACTCCTGGTCAATTAACACATAGTATTAGAGAAAATTTGGAAATAAAAAAAGATAGAGATGATGGGGTTTATCATCATGCTGTGGACGCTTCAATTATTGCGGGAATCGCTACAACAACTATTGGTAAAAAGATAGTGGAAGCTCAAAATGATCCACAATACTGGGTAACAAAAAAAGAAGAAGCGAAAGAAATTCCAAAGTTGTTAGAAGATTTTTATTTTATAGATATGAAAGATGAAATTATGAAAATTCAAAGTGATGAGGATATTTTGATATCTATGCAAGTAAACAAGGATGCAAATCGAAGTATTTCTAATGCAAATATTTATTCTTATATAAAAAAAGGAGAAGATTTTTATAAGATTGAGCAAATATCTGATATTTATTCTATCGATTTAATTCGTCAAAAAAAAGATTTACTTGATACTTTATTTGATGAAAATAATTCTAAATCAGTGCTGCTTTGTCAAGAACAAAATCCAAAACTTTTTCAATATTTACAAAAAATTTATTTTAATTTTGCAAAAGAAAAAGAAAATCCATTTTTAAATTATTGTATGGAACAATTGAGTGAGAAAGAAAATTTTGATTATTTAAAACATGGAATTAAGACACCATCTAAAAATGGGAATGGTGTGCTCATAAAAAAATTGAGGTATATGAGTAGTGTTAGTGAACCATTTTTACTAGAAAAGAAAAATATTAAGAAAAAAGATAATACTCTTATAGGTCTTGATAGTGTAAGTATTTATTGTACACGATTATTTTGGGATAAAGATTTAAAAAAAATAATATTTATTCCAGTATATGTTCCAACTGTTGATTTTAAAACAAAAAGAATTAATGAAAATCATCCTTTATATCAAAATTATTTTCAAAAGATGTTGAATGGAAAAAATGTAGAGTTTATCGTTGATTTATTTAATGGAGATTATGTGGAAATAGAAAAAAGTGATGGAACGATTTTAAAAGAATATATAAAAGGTTACGATAAATCTAGTAAAGCTATACAATGTAAATCAGGAAAAAGAATTACTTCTAAAGATCGTTTTACACTATATGATGTGGATGTTTTAGGGAATAAGAAAAAGCGTTTGACATGGCCAAAAGATTAAGTTATAATGTAATTGGATCTTGAAAAGAAAAGTTTTCAATTTCTAAAATTACACAGGGTTTCCTATTATAACTATTTATTAGGCAACCAAAGGAATGCTTATATAAGTATTCCTTTTTTTTATAAAAAAATGGCTTTTCGAACAATTTATATAGAAAAAGCTTTAAGAGTTCGATTAGATTTAAACAACATTGTTGTGAATTATGAGGATGATAATTATACGATAAATTTAGATGAAATAAATACTATTATTTTTGATGATCCAAGGTGTAGAGTTTCCTTAAGGCTTCTTGCAACTTTATGTGAGTTGGGGATTAATGTAATCTTTAATGATTCTTCTCATATGCCTATTGGGTCTTTACAAACTTTATATAATCATGCAAGAGCTCCTAAGAAAATAAAAAATCAAATTATTTGGGATAAAAATTCACAGATTTATTTGTGGACTGAATTAGTAAAACATAAAATTAAAAATCAAATACTTACTTTGAAAAAAGTAGAAAAAACAGAGAAATTGGAATTATTAAATACAATGATTGATGAGATGATTTTGGGGGATTTAACAAATAAAGAAGGGATTGCAAGTAGGGTTTATTTTAAAGAATTGTTTGGTAGTACATTTAAAAGATTTGATGAGAATATTATAAATTATGCTTTGAATTATATTTATCAAATTATTCGGTCAAAAATTGCTCAAGAAATTGTTTCTTGTGGTTATATTCCAGCATTAGGAATATGCCATAAAAGTGAATTTAATTTATATAATCTTGCTGATGATTTTATAGAACCTTTTCGTCCTATTTGTGATTATTTTGTATATGAAATTTTGACAAATACAATAGAAGATTATTTAACGTCTTTTGTTAAAAGAGATATTGTAAATATATTAAATCAATTAGTTTTATTTAAAAATGCTACATATAAAATACATATAGTCATTCAATTTTATGTTCAGTCCTTATTTAAGTATCTAGAAACAGGGGATATATCTTTTATTCAATATCCTACATTATGCAATATATAAATTTATATAAACAAATGAGATTATTATTAATATATGATTTACCAATGGTAGATGAAATGGATCGAAAAATATATTCTAAATTTCATAGAGATATTACAAGATTAGGATTTTATATGCTTCAGTATTCTGTTTATTCTAAAGTTGTTCAAAACGATACTTCGATGAAACAATATTTATTTAAAGTAGAAAGGATTACTCCTAAAAAAGGAAATATAGTTTTAATAAAAATTACAGAGAAACAATATCAGGATATGATTTATTTAAGAGGTGAAAAAAATAAGTTTGATGTTTTAGTTGGTGGAAAAGAATTTGTTGTTTTTGGAGGTGATGAAGATGATGAATTTGTTAATTGATAATAAAAAAGAAGAGTTATTCTTATCTATAAAAAAAGATAATGCTATATTTTTGTTAAACAAAAAAAGTTTATTTGATTTTTATTATTTATTTTATGAAGTTTTAAAAAATAAAACAAAAGAAGTTCAAATTAAAATAGGTGAAAAGTTTCTTGATTCTAAAAATACTATATTGTTATCTTTGTGTGATTATACTGAAATATTAGAAAGTTTATCCTTCAAGAAGGGGAGCTTATTTTATGAATATTTAGTTAGTATAATTAATATGTCAAATTATTTAGACAATGATATTTTATTTTCTGATTTGTCTAATGTTATTAAAAATCTATTAGAAGAATCTGAAGTTAAATTTCAATATGATATTAATGAGGATTTGGAAAAAATGATATTTAGTTTTGCTGAGTTTTCCTTAAAATATAATTACCGTGAGTTATCAAATACTTTGAATGTCATGTTAAAAAGCTTTATGGAAAAAAATGTGAGTAAATTGTTTATTGTATTCTATAATTCAAGTTTATTAGAATTAAATTTTAAAAATGTAGATAATTGCTATACATTTGATGTATCTGAAGAAAAATCTTTAGAACAATATAATTTGATTTGTGAAAACAACATAAAAGAATTAAATTTAGAAAATATAATTCAACGATTAGAAACGGTGTGGCCTGTAGAGTTTGATAAAAAAATAGTAATGCATGATGTGTCAAAGTATTTTATGATGAAAAAGGTTCATTTGGCTTATGATATTTATTCAGAAAATGAGCTTCTAGTTTGTAAAATATTGGATAAAATGAGAGAAGAAGAAAGTCAAATAATTAGTCATAATGTAATAATTCGAGACAATGTTAAATCTTTTTTAGAACACTTTTAAAAAAAGTATGATATAATTTCTATAGGTTTTAGGATCCTGTGTAATTTTAGAGGTTGAAAATCGCCATCTTCCTTGGACTCCAGAAGATTTAGTTTTAGGATCCTGTGTAATTTTAGAGGTTGAAAACCCTTCGCTATCTTCAACTTTGAATTTAACGGTTTTAGGATCCTGTGTAATTTTAGAGGTTGAAAACTTACTTACGAAACAGTTGATATGGGTTATGTTTTTAGGATCCTGTATAATTTTAGAGGTTGAAAACAAACAGAACGTACAATTGATGTTAATTTAGGTTTTAGGATCCTGTGTAATTTTAGAGGTTGAAAACAGTTGCTGGAAATGAGAAATTATCTTTATAGTTTTAGGATCCTGTGTAATTTTAGAGGTTGAAAACCTTTTATATCAATATATGAAGCAACAAACTGTTTTAGGATCCTGTGTAATTTTAGAGGTTGAAAACTTTCTTACGTTACATGATGTCTGGAGGAAGGTTTTAGGATCCTGTGTAATTTTAGTAATATATTATATATATACATGTTTGATATTATTAGTGATTTTAAATTTGTTTATTTATTTCTACTATGAAAATTATTAGTTTTCATTTATAATAGATTTATGGGAAGTGGTACTATGAATCTTTTTATTTGTTATCCTAAATGTTCTACTTGTAAAAAAGTAAAGTTTTTGTTAGAAGAAAATAATATTTCGTTTGTAGAAAGAGATATAAAAAAGCAGAATCCAACAAAGGATGAAATTTATAATTGGAGTAAAAAATATGATATTCCAATTCGTAAATTTTTTAATACAAGTGGAATTCTTTATAGAGAGCTTTCTTTAAAAGAAAAATTAGCTTCTATGAGTGATGAAGAACAGTTAAATTTATTAAGTAGTGATGGTATGTTAGTAAAACGCCCGATTTTTGTATCTGATTCAAAATTAATTATTGGTAATTCTAAAAAGGATTATGAGGAATTATTATGAAAGTTGTATTTTTAACTGGGGCTTCTTCTGGTCTTGGTTTGGTTATTGCGAGAAAGTTATTGGAAAATGGCTATTTTGTAGTATTGCATTATTTTAAAAATAAAGATAATGTAGCTATGCTTTCTAATGAGTATCAAAAAACTTCTTTTTTAATTTCTGGTGATATTTCAAATGAAGAAAATGTTTTGCTAATGAAAAAAGAATTAGATCAACAAAATATAAAAGTTGATATTTTGATTAATAATGCTGCTATTGAACATTTGAGTGAATTAAATGAAAAAAACGAAATTACTTTTTTGAATGTATTTAAAGTTAATACACTTGGCTCGTTTTATATGATGAAACATTTTGGGTATGATATTAATGAAAATCATGGAAGTATTATTAATATTTCTTCTGATAATACTATTGATAAATATGATATTGTTACTTTAGAATATGATGTTTCAAAATCAGGGCTTAATTTAATGACAAAAACTTTTGCAAATTATTTTTTGGATACTAAAATAAATGCTGTTGCATTTGGATGGTTGGATACACCAATGAATGATTTTCCTGAAGATATTAAGTCTTCGATAAATTTTGTTTCATTAGATGAAGCAGCTATAAAAGTAATTGATTTGATTACTACTAAAGAAACTGGAAAAATAGAGATGGTGAGGTAATATGAAAGAATTTTTAGAATTAAATGAGAAAACATGGTTATTATATGAAGAAGCGAATGATGAATTACAAAGTATATTTCAAGATATTGATGATATTTGTGAATATAATTCAGCTAAAGTAATGAATGCATTTTTTATCAATCATATCAATGAATCTCATTTTCATAGTACAACAGGATATGGATATGGTGATTTAGGACGGGAAGCTATTGAAAATGTATATGCCACTATTTTTAAGGCAGAAAGTGCATTGGTACGTAATCAATTTATTTCTGGTTCTCATGCACTTTGCAAGACGTTATTTGGACTTTTAAGACCTCATGATTTGATGTTATCTATTACAGGACTTCCTTATGATACCTTGCATGAAGTGATAGGAATTGTTGATAATGAAAGTTCTTTAAAAAGTTTTGGTATAAGTTATGATCAAATTGATTTAATAAATGATGATTTTGATTATGATCAAATAGAAAAGTATTTGAAAACACATTCTGTTAAACTAATTGAAATACAAAGAAGTAGAGGATATGCTACTAGAAAAAGTTTAGATATTGAAAAATGTGAAAAAGTAATTTCTTTAATTAAAAAAGTAAGTCCTAAAACAATAGTTATGATTGACAATTGTTATTGTGAATTTGTGAGTAAAGTGGAACCTATTCAAATAGGTGCTGATATTGTAGTAGGATCACTTATTAAAAATTTAGGTGGAGGTTTTGCCCAAAATGGTGGGTATGTTGTTGGAAAAAAAGAACTAGTTCAACTTGTTGCTGAGGCTTTGACCCTACCAGGAGAAGGTAGTGAAGTTGGACCAAGTTTAGGTGCTAATAGACAATTTTTACAAGGACTATTTTTTGCTCCTAGTGTTGTTGCTAGTGCTTTAAAGACTAGTGTTATTGCAAGTTATATGTTAAAAAGTTTAGATTTTGATGTAGATCCTGATCCATTTGAATCTAGAAGTGATATTGTTGAGACAATACGATTTGGAAACGAAGAAGATTTAATTCGTTATTGTGAAGGAATTCAGGCAGGTAGTCCAATTGACTCTTACGTAACACCAGTTCCTGTAGATATGCCAGGTTATAAAGACCAAGTCATAATGGCTGCGGGTGCTTTTGTTCAAGGTTCTTCTATTGAATTATCATGCGATGGACCAATTAGGGAACCATATATTGCCTATCAACAAGGTGGTCTTACTTTTGATACTGCTAAAATTGGAGTCTTAAAAGCAGTTGATAAAATAATAAAAGAAAGAGAGGGTAAATAATGAATTTTGATGAGACATTTTTTTTGGATACAGAAGATGGAAGTCGTGAATGTCAAGTTATAACAAGTGTATATTCTGAATCTAGAAAAAAATATTATTTAATTTATGAATATATAGATAATAAAAGTGATGAAGTTTTTGTTTCTTCTTATGTCCCAGATGATGAAAGTGGAACTTTAAATGATATTACAGATGAGAATGAACTTGCAGAAATAGCTGATTTTTTGAAAGATTTTGAGGAATAAGTATGAATGGGTATCAATATCAAAAAGATGCAATAAAAGATAATAGAATTACGAAACAAGACATTTTAAATTATTTGTATCAATGTGTTCCTGTGGAACTACAAAATCAAAAATGTGTGTTTTATGATAAGTCCAATGAAATAAGTATAGGAAGGCATCTTTTTAATTTTTATATTAGAAATCAAAGAATTATTATTACAGAAAAAAAGGTTCGTAATGGTGAAGTTTTTGACGTATTATTAACACCTCGTAAAAATAAATTAAATAAACGGAAATTAGGTATTAAAAAAGGCTTTGTAAATCAACATAAAACAATATTAATTTATAGTGTAGCTTTATTTTTAAGTGCCTCTGGAATTAATTTTGTTATGAATAATTTAAAGTCTGAAATTTCACAAGAAACAAGTGAATCTATAGAAGTTTTGGAAAGTTTTGATGAAAAAGTAGAACCTTTATTAACTAATATTGTAATTCAAGATGACAGTATGATTAATTTACAAGTGAATGTAGTTCCAATTGATCGTCTTGGTTTTCAAAAAAGGGAGTTATTAGTTCAAAAATATGGAAATCAAATTAATTTTTTTGCAAATCGTTATGGTTTGGATTTTGATTTTGTTGTAAATTTACTTTCTCAAGAAAGTCATAATGAGCTTGATTCTGTTTCAGCAGAAGAAAAAGAAAATTTGGGGCAGCTTACTTCTTCTATATGTACCGAACCAATTATGGCTCCTGTTTTTCAAGATGGAGTGCTTGTTGGATATGAAGGGTATTTTATTTTACCTGCTCTTTATCCTGAAAATTTGTCAGTTTCTACTATATTTGATGTTGATGAAACTTATTTAACAGATATTCAAAGAGATAATTTAAGACGGGCTAGAAGTAGAAATTGTAATTGGACTGTTTTTCGAAAAAATGAAGCTTTTTGTGAAGCAAATTCTAATATTAAAGTATCTGTAGCTTATTTGTCTTATTTGGTTAATAAAAAACAAGATTTGATATTGGGAGCAATGAGTTATCATGCTGGATATTCTAAAACAAATGAATTGACAAGAGAAGATGCAGTGATGGGGAGAGTTGATGCATTTGATAAAAATTATATAGCTAATATCATACGTTATCAGCCAATTGAAACTTATGATGATGGCTTTGATTTTACAATCCATTTTCAAAATGGAGAAATAAAAACTTATAATATTAAAAATCCAACTTTAGAAAGTGAATATAATTATGAAAAAGAAAATGGATATCATTTATGAAGATAAAGAGTTATTAATTATTAATAAACCAGCAAAATTGTTGACTGTTGGTACAGATAAAATAAAAGATCATACTCTTTATTATGAGGCAAGTGATTACGTTAAGAAAAAATATCCTAAGAATAAAATATTTATAGTAAATAGATTAGATAAAGATACTTCAGGAATTGTTGTTTTTGCCAAAAATGAAGAGGTAAAAAAAGAACTTCAAAATAATTGGAATCAGATTGCTGTAGTACGTGAATATTTGGCTATTGTAGAAGGTAAGGTTTTGAAAAAACAAGGTACTTTAAAATCTTATTTAAAAGAAGATAAAACGTTGCGAGTTTATGAAACTACTGAATCAAATGGTCTTCTTGCAATTACTAATTATGAAGTAATATCCAGTACTAAAGTTTATTCTTTACTTCGTATTACTATTGAAACAGGAAGAAAAAATCAAATTCGTGTTCAATTAGCTAATATGGGGCATCCTATTATAGGTGATAAAAAGTATGGAGCTGTGAAAAATCCTTTGGGAAGACTTGGCCTTCATGCATCTTATATGAAATTAAATAGAAAAAATGATAAACTTGATTTGTTTGCAAAGATTCCAAAAGAATGGAAAAATATGTTTGAAGAAGTAGTTACTTATGAAAAAAATATTCGTTATTAAAAAAATGGTTGGGTGAATTTATGGAAAGATTACAAAAAGTGATAGCTAATTCTGGATTTTGTTCTAGGAGAAAAGCTGAAGAATATATAAGTCGTGGAAAAGTTTATGTAAATGGTGAAAAAGTTACTGAATTTGGATTAAAAGTAAACTATGACGATGAAATTATTGTAGATGGACAAGTTTTATCTCAAAAAGAGGATAAAGAATATTATTTACTTTATAAACCAACAGGCGTGATTTCGAGTGTAAGTGATGAAAAAGGAAGAAATACAGTAGTTTCTCTTATTCCTACTTCTTCTAGAATTTATCCAATTGGAAGATTAGATTACAATACAACAGGACTTCTTTTATTAACAAATGATGGAAATTTGGCAAATACATTGATGCATCCTAAAAATTGTGTTGAAAAATGTTATTTGGCAAAAATTGAAGGAATTTTAAATCCTGAGGAATTTATGAAATTAAAAAAAGGGATTTATATTGAAGGAAGAAAAGTTATTCCTACTTATTTAAAAATTAAGCGTGTTAATAAAGAAGCAAATACTTGTAGTGTTCTAATTAGTATAATTGAAGGAAGAAACCATATTGTAAAAAAAATCTTTTCTTCTTTAGGACATGAAGTTATGAGATTAAAAAGAGAGACGTATGCTTTTTTAAATTTAGATGGACTTCGGCCTGGAGAATGTCGAAAGTTATCTGTTAAAGAAGTAAAAAAATTATATTCTCTTAAATAAAAAAAAGTTGCACTAAGCAGCTTTTTCGTTTTCTTTACAATTGTCTTCGTCTTCATTGCAGTGACATTCTTTATTTGTATCATTACAGCAATGACAATCCTGATCGCAATCACATTCTTCGTCTGTCTCCTCATAAGAAATTACACTTACTGGGCAAACTTCGACAACTTCTTGTATTTTTTCAGGATTAATATTTTCTTCATTTTTTACGATAGAAAGTCCTTCTTCATTAAAATCAAAATGTTCTGGATCTAAACCAACACATGCGCCACATCCTATGCATCCTTCTGTATTTACTTTTATTTTTTTCATAAATTCACTCCTTACTAAATTATTATATATATAAATTTTAAAAAAAACAACATTTACACATTTCCAAAAATGTCAAAATATGTTATATTTAGTACGAAAGGATACATATTTATGAAAACAAGGGTCGAGAAATTAGAAAGCAGAGTAGAAGAATATGCACCAAGAAGAGTTTCAAAAAATACAAAATTATATGATGAAATTAAGAATAGTGAGCTCGATAATTTTAATCTTGGAAGTAATGCAAAGGTTATAGGAGATAATGAGAGTCAAATTGATATAAATAAAATTAAAGAAATACTTGAAAAAAATTATCAAGAAGAACCTAAAAAAAGAAGTATGAAATTTGATTTTCCTGAAGAAAATCTGGAATTGGAAAAAACTAGAGAATATGATATTAATGCTATTATAGAACAGGCGAGGGAAGAAAAAGAAGTTGATTATCAAAAAGAACGTTTAAAGAAAATTAGAGATACTCAATTTGATATTTTAAAAAGCTTGGAGTTAGAGGCAAAAGAGCAAGCAGAGAATAATAATCAAAAAACAAAGGAAGAGTTGTTAGAACTTATTAATACAATTAATTTAAATGAAGTTCAAAATAAAATAGATAAGGTTGAAAATGAAGAAGAAAAAGAAATAGATCCTTTAGATATTTTAAGTGATCTTAGAGGTGATGATAATACGGTTGTGGTTGGTGCAAAAGAATTTACAGAAGAAATGAAAACTTTAGAAATGCAAGAAATTGCTAAGGAAAGTAAAGAGGAAGCTGATGAGTCAATTGAAAATTCTTTTTATACCAATAGTATGACATTTGATAAAAAAGATTTTTCTGATTTTGATGATTTAAAAGAACCTAATGGAAATGTTTTAATTAAAGTATTTATTGTTTTATTATTAGTTGCAATTGTTGTAGGAACCATCATTTTTTTAAATGAATTTTTAAATTTAAATTGGTTTTAGGGCTAGATTATTCTAGTTTTTTTTTAATTATCATAATATTTATTATGAAAACTTTCAAATATAAAAAAAAATACAAATCTTTTCTTCTATGTTTTGTAATTTTATCTATTTTTGTTTGTGTGTTTGGTCTTTTTTCTTGGTTTAGTAAAAAACTTACTCCTAAATTGATTCATATTTCAGAGCTTAGTATGAATAAATATATTTTGCATACTGCAAGTAATTTTAAGATTTTTACTTTGGAAAAAAATTCTTCTGATCATTTTTTGAAAATTACAGAGAATAAAGATGGTGAAATTTCTGGAATCGATTATGATATGGCTAAAATTTATCAATTGGCAGATAATTTAACTAATGATTTAGAAAATAATATGGAACAATCTCCTGTTTTAAATGAATTTCTAAATTCTCCTTGGAAAAGTGAAGAAGGTTTATTACTTTTTTTTCCAGTTGGTCTTTTAAGTGATTCAATATTTTTAGCTAATTTAGGGCCTAAAATTCCTGTGTTAGTAAAATTTATTCATTCTGTTTTTTCAAGTATTAAAACTAGAGTTAGAGATTATGGTATTAATAATGTACTATTAGAAGTTTATTTAGATGTAACTATTTCTTATGAAATTTTAACTCCCATTACGATGGAAGAAAAATCTTTTCAATATGAATTACTTTTAGATTCTAAAGTCATTCAAGGCAAAGTACCATCTTTATATGGAGGTGTTCTAGAAAGTAGAAGTGCATTTTTTGATGTTCCTTTCTAATTTTTTGTGTTATACTTATACTAGGGTGAAGAGTATGATAGGGAAACCATTTATAAATGAAGAATTATCTCAAGCTATTGAAAATTATTTAAAATTTAAAGATAAACCAGATTCTTTAGAATTTTCTTCATTTCCTGTAATGGTAATTCGTTCATTAGTATTTATTTATGGAGAATTAGATATAATAAATCCATATATTACAAGAAATGAAAATAATATGGGTGGTTTTAATGGTAATTTGATGAAATATGGTATTTCGTTGGAATTAGTTCAAAAGTTTAAAGAATGTTTTCCATCTTTTAAACAAGAAGCTTTAGAGCTGAAAAAGCCTAATGTTTCTTTTATAAAGATAGAAAAATATTTGATTCAAATGTATTTTTGTAAGAAAAAGATGATGAATTTATCTAGAGAAAATCAACAAGAATTTAAGAAATTTTTATATTTAAAAGAAAATAATAATGTTAGGATGCAAGAAGATTTGAAAAAATATACAATTCATGAAGAGGAATTGGATTTATATTTTCAAAGCATTGCTTTTGAATATGCTCATAATTTTATTTTAGAAGAAGCAAGGAGAAGTTTTTTAACTAGAGATGCCTATACTTTACTTGGATATTCTATGGAACAAATTTATCTTTTAAATGATGCTGATTTAAGGAATGTAAATCAACAAATTTATAATTTTTTTCGTGTCGATTCTAATTTGGAAAATAAAGAGGAACTTTTGGAAAAAGCTGTAAATTATTATAAACGTTATGGAAATAAAGTAACTTCTGGAAATGGATTTGTTGATTTTTTGCTTTTTGCTAGTATTTTAGCAACTGCTATCTTTGTTACTTTTTTAATATCAGTTGTAGTGTAGAGGGATATTTTATGAAATATATTACAATTCAAAATACTCAATATATGGTAATGAAAGATTATAAAAGTGGTTTTGATATAGATGCTGTTTTGGAAAAATATACGGATTATTTTCAAAATTTTGATTATATTGTTGGAGATTGGTCTTATGGAAAGTTGCGATTAAAGGGATTTAATAGTAAGACTAATCCTAATTTTAAAGAATGGAATGATATTGATAAAGTAGAAGAGTATATTAAAACTCAATGTCCATATGAATGTCGTTATTTTATATTAAGTAAGGAGCAAAAATTATCGTAAATTTGTTGTTGCTTATTTTTTTGTTTTTTGTTATAATTTTTTTAGAATAGTGAGGGATAATGGATTATGAAAGAAAAAGTTATACTAGAGAATCCTAATGGAGAAAAAGAAGAAAGAACTGTGGTATGTCATTTTAAATCTATTAGTGATGCTCGTCCAAATATAAAAAATGTTCCTATTTTAGTTGTAGATAAAAATGAACAAAATAATGGAAATAATGTTTTAGAGTTTTTTTGGGAAAAAGATGGTCTTTACCAAGGAATTAATGATGAAGCTGCTTGGGGAGAAGTAAAAAGTGTGATTATAAATATGATAAAATCTAATGTAGAAGTGGCAGGTGTAATGTAATGGAAGATAAAGTTATTGTAATTAATAATGTTGATGTTTTAACATGCGCTATTGGTAGTGGTCGTTTTTTGCAAGTTAAAGACGTTCAAAGAAATAGTCTTCGTTCTAATACAGATGCTGCTTTTCAATCTTTTCAACAAACATCGCAAGTTGAAATGCCTGTGAACGAAGTAGTTATGGAACCTCAATTGTCTAACGAGACTATAGAGATACCACAAGTTGTTGAAACTCCAGTAGAAACTTCAATTCCAGTTGTAGAAGCTCCAGCAGAAACACCAGTTGCTGTTGCGGAAGTTCCAGTTGTTTCTCCTGAACTTTCAGAGAGTGTATCTATGCCAGTTGTAGAAGAAAATATTTCAATGGAACCTTCAGTTGTAGAAACTCCTCAGGAGAGTGTAGTACCAGTAGTAGAAAATGCTCCATCTAATGCTGTAGAAATAGTATCTCAAGTTTCTACTGATTCAGAATATGATTTATTAATGGATGAACTTGCAAAAATTGATCAAGAATGCAATCAAAAGATTGTAGATATAAATGCTGAACGTGAAGCGAGAAAACAAAAAGTTTTAGCAGATCATAAACAAAAAATTCAAGCAGAAAAAGAACAAATTGTAGATTTTAAAACGAGAGCAGAAGAACATTTAAAAAATGCTCAGGCAGCAGAACAAATTGCTACTATAGCTCATCAAAATGCTATGAATATAGCTTCTCAAACAAATGTAGCAAATACTACTGTGCAGTCAGAAATTCCTTTTGCACCAAATATAACTGGTTTGGAAGATCTCAGTTTAAGTTCTCAACAAGTATTAGCAAAAATAGCTTAAGTTTAAGGATAATTGTCAAATAGTGCGTGTAGATACAAAAAAGTGATAATTATTGAAATAGTCAATGTGAATAGCATTGGC
>CAOJCV010000004.1 GCA_948432605.1 uncultured Mycoplasmatota bacterium
AAAGTGGAAACACGAAAACATATTCAGGAAATACAAATAACATTATCATAAAAGTGAGAGATAATGTTGGCAATGTTTATACACATGGAGCGATTAGTATTACAAAGATTGATAAAACTAATCCAACAGCTAAGATAAGTGCAACAGTTAGTTTAAATACTATTACAGTAAAAGACAATGGTTCAAGTGACTCACAAAGTGGAATATCAAAAAGAGAATATAAATTAGATAGTGGCTCATGGTATAGCGGAAATACAACTTATAATTTTACTAATGTTTCTGATGGAAGTCACACTGTTTATATAAGAATAACAGATAGTGTAGGGAATTCTAGTACTGCTTCTGTTAGTGTTATTGTAAATAGTACCAATGTTTATGTCTCTAGTAGTGGAAATGATAGTAATATTGGATCTTCTTCTTCTCCAGTTGCTACATTAGCTTCTGCATACTCCAAAGTGAAAAATGGTGGAAATATTATTCTTCTTAATAATATCACGCAAACTTCTACTGCTAATTTTAATAATTCTAGTAAAAGTGTGACTTTAAAAAGTAATGGAAGTAGTATTTTTTCTATTACAAGAGGAAGTTCTTTAAAAGGATCTATTTTAAGTGTTACGAATAAAAGTACTTTGACAACAACTAATATAACATTTGATGGTAATAATGTTTCTGCTACCAATCCTCTAGTATCTATAAATGGTGCTACTGTAAATTTAAATTCTGGTACTACAATCAAACGTGGAAATAATACTTCTGCACATAATGGTGGAGGTTTAGGAATTATAGGTGGAAGTACTGTGAATATAAATGGTGCGACAATTACTGGAAATAAGGTTCAAACTAGTGCTCCTCAAGGTGGAGGAATATATATTTCTGGCAAAAGTATTGTGACTATGAATAGTGGGACGATATCTAACAATTCAGCTCTTGCAACAGGAGACGCTTGGAGTTGTGGTGGAGGAGTTATGATATGGGAAAGTACTTTTGTATTAAATGGAGGTTCTGTTCTTAATAATATTTCTACTAATGTAGGTGGAGGATTTAGTATGGGAGGAGCTACTTCTGATGCCATGTTACATATTGCTGGTGGAACTATAAGTGGAAATTCAGCCAGAGGTAGTGGAGCATTTGCTAATAGTCAGTCTTCTGATATCAATGTTATTATTCGAAAAACGGGTGGTAATGTGACAGATGCTTTGGTAGCTGATTCTCCAGCTAAAGTACACTATTTTTAAATAATTGCATTAAAAAAACTGTTTTTAAGACAGTTTTTTTATTTCTTCTTCACCAACTATTTTAGCCCATCTTGCATAATATATTTTATTTTCATTTAGTATTGTTTTTTCTAATAAAAGATTACCCTCATTATCATACCATCCAACAAAACTATACCCTTCTTTTTCAGGCTTAGGAACTGATTTTATAGAATTATTTTTTCTGATTTCTTTTGTTTCAAATATATTGTTATCTACCACAAAAGTTATTTTGTAAACATTACATTTAAATATTAAAGTGATTCCTAAAATCATTGTAATTAAAAAAATAATAAGATAAGCTATGTTTCTATATTTTTCTTTCATGCTTTCACCATAAAAATTATAACATGTTTTTTTCTTCTTCGACAATCTTTTTTTCTTTTGTGTGATTTAATAATAGGGGAGTGAATTATATGAAAGTAAAATGTTTTGATGAAAATTCAGAAAAGGATTTAGAATCTAAAATAAATTCTTTTCTTGCATCTATAAATGGTGATATAATAGAAATTAAGTATGAGGTCGCGATCGGAATTCAAGGTGAAGATCAAATTTATTGTTTTTCTGCGATGGTGATTTATTGTGCAAAGGAATGATACAATGAAAAAAAGCTCTTTTATTGAAGGAACTATCATTGCAACTCTTGCAATAGTAATTACAAAAATTTTAGGGATGTTATATGTAATTCCTTTTTATGCAATGATTGGTGTAAAAGGAAGTGCTCTTTATGCGTATGCTTATAATATTTATGTTATATTTTTAGATATTTCTTCTGCAGGACTTCCTGTTGCTATTTCTAAAATTATTAAGGAGTATAATACGCTTGGTTTAATGGATGCTAAGAAAAGAGCATATCAATTAGGGAAAAAGATTATAAATTCAGTATCGGTTGTAGCTTTTATAATTTTATTTTTCTTTGCAGAAAGTCTCGCGACATTAATTCTTGGAGAATTACAAGGCGGTAATACGATTTTAGATGTTACTTTTGTGATTCGTTGCGTTTCTTTTGCAATTTTGGTTATTCCATTTCTTAGTGTTTCTAAAGGTTATTTACAAGGTCACAATATTATAAATGTTTCTAGTTTTAGTCAAGTAATTGAGCAAATTGTCAGGATTACTATTATTTTAGGAGGATGTTATCTTGCATTAAATGTATTTCATCTTTCTTTAACGACATCGGTAGGAATTGCAGTTTTTGGAGCTTTTGTTGGAGGAATTGTAGCTATTTGTTATATTCAGTGGAATATGCGAAAGTATAAAAAAGAATTAGGTCTTATCGATTCTCCAAAAAAAGATAAAGTTACTAATTTAGAAATTGTTAAAAAGATTTTAATGTATGCTGTTCCTTTTATTATTATAGATGTCGCAGTTTCAATTTATAATTTTGTAGATATGGTTTTTATTTCCAGAACAATGACGTCTTTAGGATATTCAGCTTCAGTAACGGAGTTTGTCACTTCTTCTGTTGCAACTTGGTCTGGTAAAATTAGTATGATTGTTAATTCAATCGCTATGGGTTTAACTGTAAGCTTAATTCCAAATATTGTGGAAGCATACACTTTAAAAAAATGGGATTTAGTAGAGTCTAGGCTTAACAAAGCTTTACAAATTATTTTTATTACATGTATACCTATGGTAATTGGAATTTCTTTATTATCTAAGCCTATTTGGAGTATTTTTTATGGTACTAGTGAGCTTCAATTAGGGTCTTTGGTTTTATCATTTTACATTTTTATTGCATTATTTTTTAATATTTACATGGTTACATCGTCAACTTTACAAAGTTTAAATAAATTTAAAGCTGTTTATTTTACAACTTTTCTTGGATATTTGACAAATGCTATTTTAGATATACCACTTATGATTTTATTTCATAAGTTAGGATTTCAACCATTTATTGGGGCTGTTACAGCAAGTGCATTAGGTTATTCTTTATCTGCCTTTTCTACGATTTTGCTATTGCGAAAAAAGCATCAAATTAAATATGGAATAACAATTAAAACTTTGAAGAAAATTATAGTTCCTACTTGTGCTATGTTATTTGTTGTGGTTCTTCTTATGTGGTTAATGCCAGTAAATTATTTTAGTAAAGTTTCATGTATTTTTTATGTATCACTTATTTCTATTCTTGGGGCTTTTGTATATTTATTTATTTCTTATAGACAAAATTTATTAAGCGAAATATTTGGAAAAGAATATTTACAAAAAGTTGTCAAAAGATTAACGTTAGGAAAAATTAATTTAAAGTAAAATTTAAATTAATATAAATAAAAAAGTGCTAAGCACTTTAAACCATATACATATTTCCATCATCATAGTTGGTTGTATTATTAAATGCATTTCCTTCTAATTTTGAAAGTCTTGCATCTAAACGGTTGATATTTCTTTCTAATTTTGATATTCTACTTTCAAGTTCAGTCATAGAAGAGTTATTTGGATTCATATTTGGATAAGCTGGTAGTGGGGTAGGCATCGGAATATTTTGTGATGCATAAAAGTTAGCGCTAGCTGTGTTCATAGTGTTTGGCATTCCCATATTTGGACCCATCATTGGATTCATATTTTGTCCCATTGCACTCATGTTAAAATTTGAACTTTCAAAAAATGAATTACGGTCTTTTTTCATAAAGTCCTCCTTTATAATAACTATATGCTAATTTTTAGAAAGAAGTGATAATATGCGTTTAAGAAATGTAAAAAATGCGAAAGAAAAATTAGAATCTTGTAATCTTTTTATTGCAAATCCAGTAGATTATAAAGAAAAATGGAGTAGTGTTTTTCAAAATGATCATGAGATACATCTTGAAATTGGTATGGGAAAAGGAGATTTTTTAATTGCTATGGCAAAAGCTTATCCTAATATTAATTTTATAGGTATGGAAAAATATGAAAGTGTTTTGGTAAGGGCAATCGAAAAAATATCTTTAGAGAATATTCCTAATTTAAGATTTATGTGTTTTGACGCAAAAAATCTTCAGGATGTTTTTTATAAAGAAATTTCGAAAATTTATCTTAATTTTTCAGATCCTTGGCCAAAAACTAGACATGCTAAAAGAAGACTTACTCATGCCAATTTTTTGGCAATTTATGATAATCTTTTTCAAAATGAAAAAGTAATAGTACAGAAAACGGATAATATTGATTTGTTTGCTTTTAGTTTGGAACAATTATCTTTATATGGTTATATTTTTAAACGTGTAAGTTTAGATCTTTCTTCTTTGGCTATTCCTAATTTTAAAACTGAATATGAACAAAAATTTGAAAATTTAGGTTATAAAATTAATTATGTAGAAGCATATAAGAAAATATAGAAATTTGGCTGTATCTTTTTATTTCTTCTTTTTTTTATTAAATATATGTTATAATAGGTTCCATTAGGTGGGTGGTTTGTTTGGAATTATTTGATAAATTATTAGATAATGCTTTAGAATTAGAAATTCTTTTTTCAAAAATAAAAGATAAGGAATCAGAAAGGCATGTTTATTCTGTGCCATTAGAGTATTATATCTCTAAAGAAACAGAAATTTTAAAAAGTATTTCTGCTTCGGATTTAGAAAATCTTGTGTCTTATATGAAGTCACGTTATGGATTTACTTTTGATGGCTTGTTTTTTCCTAAATTTTTTCTTTATAAAGATAATCATTTATGTGTTTTACGTGTTTATAGACAAATATTTCAATTGAATCAGTTTTATCAGTTACAGAAATTGAGCAATGTATCTTGTTTTGAAGCTGAAAAATTAAGTATTAGTTCTTACATGGTTGGTGTAAAAAATCAAGCAAATGCGATTTCTCTTTTTGAATCTATTTTGTTAAATAATTATCTTACTTTAGATTCTAAATATGAATCAAAATTATCTTATCTTTATTTAACACTTGATAATAAATCTTGTGTCAAAAAGGATGTTTTTTCTTCTTCATTCATAGAAGATGTTCTAAAGTTTGTTGGATGCGATATTTATGAACTTTCAAATTCTATTTTTGAGCATTGTTTTAATTCAGAATTTTTAAGTATCTTTCAAAGTTATTTCTTTTCTTTAGAAGAAGAGTATCGCCAAGATATTTTTCAATTTATAAAAGCGGCTTATTTAAAGTGTAAAGAACATAATGAATCTTTATCTTGTGATTGGGTTACAGATTTTTTGAAAGATTATTTTGTTGGGCAATTAAATTTTTCTTTAATCGAGCCTCTTGCTATAAAACCATCTGCAAAAATAAAAAATTTCAGTTTTTCTGAACTTTCTTATTTTGATAGCATCTTCTTTTCTCTTATGGATATGACAAAGGAAATTTGGCATTTTTGTAAAGTAGTTATGGAAAGTAAGGCTAACAATGAACCAACTGAATCTCGTACTATTTATTATGAAAAGATAAAATCTTTATTGGCTAATAGAGAAATGTTCATGGATAAAATTGTTAATTTTGAAGATTTTCAGGAATATGTTCTTTTAGTTTATGGTGTAGAAGAAATAGACCCACTTTTTCTTGTTTCTCTTACCTCATCTGTTATTCATAATAGTTCTTTAGAAGATATTGAAGTAGAATATTCTTTAATAGAGGAATTTGTAGTGCGTTTTATTTTAGATTCTTCTAAAAGTATTGAACTTGATAGTAAGATCGAGCAAGATGGGATTTCAACTTCTTTATATGAGCCTGATATTGATGAAGTTTCCATGCGTGTTTCAAAATTAGAAAAGGTATTGAAAGCATTTATTTCTTATTTTCGTAGTCATTCTACAGAAGAAGACTTTTATGAAAAAATGAATGAATTACAATTTGATGTTGAGGATCTTTTTGAAGAAGAATCATTAAGTGAAGAAATGGATTCTATTATTTACAATAATTTTCAATTTTGTTTATATCAATATTTACTTACTCATCAAAACGATTCCTCATGTTACAAAGAAATATTATATGCTTATATTATTACTCATTTATTAGATGGAGAATTAGACCTTTTAATTCAAAATGATTTTCAAAATAATCAAATTCCTTTAAGTACAAGAGAATTAAGTGAAAAGGAACTTATGGATTTAGAAGAAGAGTATTATTCTCTTATTGAAATGATGTGTGAAAATTATCCTTTAAAAAGTGATTTTTCAGATACAGTATTTCACATTTATATAGAAGCATTGTCTTATATCTTTTCTGAAGAATCTTTGAATGCTTTTGAAAATTTATATTTTGGAGATCAAAATATTTTAAAAAAAGGTGGAAAATAATATGGAAAGTTATGAACAGATAAATAATTATAGTAATTGTATATATAAAATTTTAAAAAAAATGAATCAAAATGATTTAAAAGAGGAAGAATATGAATTACTTAATTCGCTTCTTCGAGAAATTTATCAAAAAGAAGAGACTTATCTTGGTAATATGAATTCTAAGTCTTTTCAAGATTTAATTATTTATATAAAAGAAACATTTGGTTTTACTTTTTCAGAAACAATCTATGAAGCATTAATTACTTATTCTTTTGAATTACCAGTTTTTAGAACTTATCAAAGAGTGAAAACAGAATATGACCGTCGCAGATTTTCTTCTCTTTTTATAAAAGAAGAAAATTCTTTTGTAGAAAATGAAATGATAAAAAAGATGAAAGATGCTCAAAAATGTATTTTTGGTTTGGATTTTTGTGTACATCGTTATGTAAAAGATTATGATGATTTTACTTTGCAATATTTATTTTCTTCTTTTTCCTATCCTTTTAGTTCTAGTTTTACTTTTTTAGAAAACTTATTTTTGAAAGAAGATACTTATTTATCCTTAGATTATGAATATTCTTTTCCTGTTGTGCAAAGTTATCTCTTTTCTTTCATTCATACTTTTTTGAAAACTTCTAATTTAAAATATTTGGAGTATTTTAAATATTATATTACTTTAATTCCAGATGATTTTTATGAAGAGTTAGTTCAATCTCTTGAGGCTCAATATGCAAGTATTCAGCATGCTGATTTTTCTTCTAAAGATTTAGATTCTTTAAATCAAGTATTTCTTATAAGTGGTTTACGAAAAATGAATTTAAATAATTCTTTAGAAGCAGAAGAAACGTTTAAAAGTGAATTATTACAATTTTCTTATTCTGATATTGTAGAATTTGATTCTATTTTTTCTGAACTATATTCTTTTTCTTCTGCAATTTTGAATTTAATGTATCAAATTTATCAAAGTAAAATAAATCATGAAAATAGAGAAGCTAGGGAACTATTATTTATTAAACTCGTTAAATTAAATCAAGTAGAAAATGAGTTTTTGGATAAGGTATCTAATGTAGAATTGTTTCAAAAATATATTATGATTTGTAATGATACAAATTTTGTAACTTTACCGTTTCAACTTTATGATGTAGCTTTAGAAATTTTAAATTCTTCAAAAGATTTAAGTTTAGTAAAGAGACTTATACGTGATCGAGTTTATTCTAAGGCTATGCTTTTAAAAGAGAATCAATCTTCTTTTCCGATTGCTTTTGATTCTGAAGTTTTGGTAATTGATCATCCTGTTCATTCTATTGGAGATTTATTTAACTATTTACTTTCTTTTACTTCTTCAGTAGACTCATCAATTCAAGAACCTTTTTGTATGGATCGTATTTTAGTTTATCAAGATCAGGAAATGTATCGTTATTTTAAAGAACATTTAACAGAAGAAAATCAAAGTCTTTATTATTTAATGATGTATCTTTTACTTTACCGAGATCCTTCTATTCTTACTACTTTAATTAAACAAGACTTTGAATATGATTATTCTACAATTGCGCCTCAAATTAATTTAGATGATTTACTTCAAGTTGGTGAAATTCTTCATAATTTTATTGAACTTGCTTGTGAAGAATCTTTAGAACGTGAGAAACCTGAATTATTTATGGCTTATTTAAAAACTTTTGAACCTTTTTTATCAAAAGAAATGTGTCAAACGCTTTTGGATGCTTATGAAGGAACTAGAGAAGAATTTAAAAGAGAAAGAAAAAGGCGAGAATAGCCTTTTTTTTCTTGCAAATTTTTAGTAAAATAAGAAAGGTATGTTAGGAGTGTAAGAATGAACAATATTGAATTATTATCGAATACTTTAGGGGTAAAAGTTTCTCAAATTGAAGCAGTTTTAAAATTGTTAAGTGAAGGTGCTACTATACCTTTTATTGCTCGTTATAGAAAAGAAGCAACAGGTTCTTTAGATGAAGAACAAATTCGCGTTATTGAAAAAGAATATACTTATCTTGAAAATTTATCTAAACGAAAAGATGATGTTATTCGTTTAATTGAAGAAAAAGATTTGATGACCGAAGAATTAAAAATTCAAATTCTTAATTGTACAAAACTTAGTGATGTAGAGGATTTGTATCGTCCATTTAAAGAAAAGAAAAAAACAAAGGCAAGTGAAGCTATTAAAATGGGTTTAGAACCACTGGCTAAAAAGATTATGGCTTTTCCTATCAATGGTAATATAGAAAATCTTGCAAATGGATTTGAATGTGATTTAGACACTGCTGTTCAAGGTGCTAAATATATTATTGCAGAATGGATAAGTGATAATGCTTATTATAGAAAGTTAATTAAAAATGAAATTTTTAGAAATGGATGTATTGTAAGTAAGTTAAAGAAAAATGCAGAAGATGAAAAGAAGACATATCAAATGTATTATGATTTTTCTGAACCTATTTTTCGAGCAAGGCATTATCGTATTCTGGCTATGAATCGTGGAGAAACTGAAAAAATTTTAACAATTTCTTTAGATTTTGATAAGGAGAAAATTTTAGAAGTTTTAAAAAATAAAATTATTAAAAATCAAGACTCATTTGTTGTTCCTCTAGTTCATGAAGCTATTATGGATGCTTTAAAAAGGTTAATTTATCCAAGTGTTGAAAGAGAAATTAGAGTGGATTTAACAGAGGATGCTTCCAAAAAAGCTATTTTAACTTTTCAAGATAATTTAGAACATCTTTTAATGACTAAGCCAATTAAGGATAAAGTTGTTTTAGGTTTTGATCCAGCTTTTCGTACAGGGTGTAAGTTAGCTGTTTTAAATCCTTATGGGGAAGTTTTAGAAATTGAAACCATTTTTCCACATGAGCCTAAAAAGGAAACAGAAAAAGCACGTGCAGTTTTGCAAAGTTTAATTCAAAAATATGGTGTTCAAATTGTTGCTATTGGTAATGGAACTGCTAGTCGTGAAAGTGAAGCATTTGTAGCTGATACGATTCGAGGATCAAATGTATTATATAATTTGGTTAGTGAAGCTGGAGCAAGTGTGTATTCTGCAAGCCCTTTAGCTATTTCTGAATTTCCGGATTTGACTGTTGAGAAACGCAGTGCTATTTCAATTGGTAGAAGAGTACAAGATCCACTTTCTGAACTTGTTAAGATTGATCCAAAAAGCATTGGAGTTGGAGAGTATCAACATGATGTAAACCAAAAAGAACTTGGAGAAGCACTTGATTTTACAGTTTCAAAAATTGTAAATGAAATCGGAGTAAATATTAATACTGCTAGTTTTAGTATTTTAAAACATATTTCTGGTTTAACGAAAAAGACAATACAAAGTATTTTAGATTTTCGTAAGAAAAAACCATTTACTTCACGTGAGGAGGTAAAAAGTCTTTCTGGTTTTAGCGATAAAGTTTTTGAACAATCTATTGGCTTTTTAAGAATTGTTGATGGAAAAAATATTTTAGATAAAACAAGAATTCATCCAGAAAGTTATTCTTTGGTTCAATCTTTATTGAATGAATTAAATTTAGATCTAAACTCTTTTGGAACTGAAGAATTTAACAATGTTTTGTCGAAATGCGACGTAAATGAACTATCAAATGAACTGTCATGTGATTTGTATACTTTACGAGATATTGTAGAAGAATTACAAAATCCTGGTCAAGATTATCGAGATAAATTAGACGACATTGTTCTAAAAAGTGATATTTTAACGATTCAAGATTTAAGTATTGGAATGGAGCTCACTGGTACAGTTAGAAATGTTACTAGTTTTGGAGCATTTGTTGATATTGGATTACATGATGATGGATTAATTCATATTTCTAAAATGAGTAAAGGATTTGTAAAAAATCCTAGTGATATAGTAAGTGTTGGTGATATTGTTACCGTTTATGTTTGTGGAATTGATTTGGAAAAAGAGAAAGTTCAATTATCTTTAATAAAAGAATTTATGGATAAGGAGTAATTTATATGAGAGAAATAAAGATTAAAGGTGTATATAAACATTATAAAGGTGATTTATATATTGTAGAAGATATTTTATACCATAGTGAAACATGTGAGAAGATGGTTGCTTATCGTGCTTTATATGGAGAAAATAAACTATGGTGTAGACCAGTTTCATTATTTTTAGATGAAGTAAATATAAATGGCCAAAAATATCGATTTGAATTACAAAATATAAAAAGTCATAGAGATGATTATTTGATAGACAATTAGAGAAATTTAATTGTTTTTTTTATTGTATTTCTTTTTTTTATGATATACTTTAGTTAATAAAAGAGGTACAGTGTGAAAAAGAAGGTTGTAAGTTTTATTTTAGTTTGTTTTTTATTACTAATTCTTATAGGATTTTTATTTTTTAAATTATTTAAACGAATGAATTTAGGAAGCTTTATTAAAAAAGAAATTATTGTAGAATTAGGGAATTCTCTATCTATTCAAGATTTTGTGAATGGAGCTGTAGAAGGTGTTTCTGTTGATTTTGATTTTAATTCTTTTCCTCAAGTAGGTGAATATTTTGTTAATGTTTTTGTAAAGGAAGAAGAGTTTCAGGTAAAGCTCATTGTTGTTGATACAGTTTCTCCTAAAATTGAAACAACAGATTTGTTTATTTATATGGATGAAGAACTTCCTAAAGTAAGTGATTTTATTGTTTCTATTGAAGAAAAAAGTGACTATACGATAAGTGATATTTTCTTAGAGAAAAAAATCGGAATGCAAGAAGTTGAAATTGTTATAGTGGATGAATATGGTAATGTAGGAAGCAGTAAAGCTAAGCTTTTTATTGAAAAAGATGAAGATCCACCAGTTTTTGACGGGCTTAGTTTTCTTTCTATTGCAGTCGGTGAGAAATTGGATTTAAGTTATGGGGTTACTGCGATCGATAAAAGATTTGGAAAAGTAGATTTCTCTTATGATGATCGTCAGGTGAATTATGGTGTTCCTGGAACTTACTTTATTTCTTATTATGCAGAAGATCCATTAGGTAACGCTTCTTCTGTTTTACGAACTATTGAGATTAAAGAAAAAGAGAAAACTTATTTCATTCCTTCTTTTCCTACTTTTCATCAATATCCAGATTATCCTAATGGATGTGAAAGTGTGGCTCTTTACAATCTTCTTAATTTTTATAATGTTTCTGTTTCTATGGAAGAAATTGTGAATAAATTACGAAAAGGTTATGGACCATTTTTAAAAAATGGAATTTTATATGGAGGAAATCCAGAAGTGGAATTTGTAGGAGATCCTAGAAATCCTCATGGATATGGAGTTTTTCAAAAACCAATTATCGATGTGGCTAATTATTTTAAAAAAGGAATTATAGATTTCACGGGCCATTCATTAGATGATGTTTTAGAGATTGTTAAACAGGGTATTCCTGTTCAAGTGTGGGGGTCTATTCAAAATCTTGATACAAAAGTTTGTGCATCTTGGATTGATGTTTCTTCGGGAAAATCAATTGATTGGATATGTAATTTACATAGTGTAGTTGTAATTGGTTTTCATAGTAAGTCTGTTTTTGTATCAGATTCTTATACTGGTCGTATTGAAGAATATAATCTTGTTCAGTTTGAGAAAATGTATAACTTATTTGGACGAAGAGCAATATATTATAAAGATTAGGAGGAGTTATTATGAAATATAAAAAATTAATTTGGTTTATTGTAATCTTTATTTTAGGAGTATTATTATTTCCTATAAGAAAAGTTTATGAGGATAGAATAGAATATCATGCAATTTCTTATTCGGTTGTAACTTTTCATAAAGAAAAAACAGGGACAGAAATTCGTATTTTTTCTTATTTGATTTATCAAAATGTTAAAGTGGATAAACGAGTTTTAAAAGTAAACGGGGATCTATATTATGAAACAGAATTTCATCAAGGAGATAATTGGAATTCTTGTGGACCTTATCATGGAAAAATAAAAACTCATGTAAAAGAATTTGAAATTCCCATCAATGATGATGAATCAAATTTTGAAGGGGATTATGAGTATCAAATTATGAATGATAATGTTATTAAAATTTGTCCTGGTGACACTACAATTTATTTTGTGAAAAATCCTATTACAACTGATTCATTTGATTCTGTTTTAGATGGATCTTTAGATGTTAATTCTTCGTTTGTTGTAGATTTATATGAGAAAGTAAATCCGAGTCATGATGTTTCAATTATAAAGGGGTTATATGAAAAGGAAGGTACTTTTTCTAATGAATATATATTAAGTGTGGGAATTGTTAATTTAATAAAAGAAAAGTTTTATAGAAATGAAGAATATCTTCGTGAAGAGGATGTGTCTCAAATGATTCATCGTATTTTAGGCTTTCATACAAAGTTTGTTCATCAAGATGTCCTTGTTTTTTCTTTAGATAGCTATAGCGAAGGAATTTGTGGATACAATTATCTTCCTGAGTCGCATAAATACCAGTTACTTCATGGTTGTGGAGGCAATTTTTATGAATTTTTTAGAAGAAAGATTGTATCTGCCGAAAAAGAGGGTGATTTTGTTTATTTAAAAGAAAAATTAATTTATTTTTATAATGATTGGAATGAATATGCAAGTAAAGTATCTGTTTATAATAATTACAATCGCGAGAAACTTTTAGATTATATAGAAAGTGATGGATCTCAAAACTATAAAGTATCTATAGAAAATTATATGGAAAATGCAAGTACTTTTCTTTATACTTTTAAAAAACAAAATGGTGAATATATATTAGAATCATTAACAAGAGAATTTTAATTTTTTAAATTTTTTTGAGTTTCCGTGAAAATAAAACTAGACAAGAAAAAAGATGAAAATGTGAATAACTTTTTCATCTTTTTGCATTTAAAATAAGGAAAATATCCCTCAAGTATAGTAAAATTAAATTGAAATAAAAAATTCATACTAAACAAAATACGAGGAGGTATTTCCATGAATTATTTTACAATAAATACGAATGAAATGAAACGAGAAATTGTCAATTATTCAAATTATTTGACAAAAGATATCGCTTTAAAGTCAGAAAAAGACTTTTTAAGAGATATGCTTTATGGAATAAGTGCATCTAATAGTTTGATGCTATCTGATATTTCTAGAAAATTGCAAGAAAAAATAAAACTAGATAATACCATAGAAAGATTAAGTATTCATTTAGCAAATGAAATAGAAGGAAAAAGAAGTATAGAAGAAAATTACTATAAATTTGTAAGAGGAAGGATACCAGAAAATCCAATAGTTGATTTTGATAATACAGATATAACAAAACTATATGGAAAAAATTTGAATATTTAGATACAGTAGTAGATGCAAGTGATTCTAAAAAAGAAAAGAAACCAGGATATCCAGTAGTAAATGCAGTAGTGCTAGGAAAGAATAAAAAACAACCCATCCCGATATATAGTAAAATAGTATCAACGAAAGATCCAGAATTTAAAAGTATGAATACTTATACATTAGAAAGTATAGATAAGGCGTATGAAGCAGTAGGAAAATTTACAGGAGTATTTGATAGAGGATATGATGATAAAAAGATATTTCGATATATGGATAAATTAGGATTAGAATTTGTAATAAGGTTAAAAACAAATCGAAACTTTCTGTTTAAAGGAAAAGTAAAAAATGTATTGGAACAAGCCAATTCGAGAAAAGGAAAAATTATGTTTAAAGCTAGATTTCAAGGAGAAGAAAAACAATTAACGATAAGTTATACAAGGGTTCAAATGACAGATGGCAAACAAGAAGAATATACATGTGTATTTGTATATGGACTTTCTGAAGAACCAATGATGTTACTAACAAATAAACAAGTAAAAAGTGCACATGAAGCAAGAGTCATAGTAAGAATGTATTTAAATAGATGGAAAATAGAAGAAGTACATCGAGCAGAAAAACAGAGTTATGAGTATGAAAATATGAGAGTGAGAACATTAAAAGGAATGAATAATTTAAACTTTATATTTATGATGTTGCTGGGATTCATATCAAAATTAATAGAAGAAATGGATAAAAGATTGCTATCCATCAAAATAATGGAAAGAAGTCAGTCATTAAGAGAAGATTTAGTAGTGTTTTATTAGTATGTTTGCAAGAGGAATAAAAGAGATATTATCGTATGCATATATAGGAGTTTCGCATTTTAAGAAGAAAAAGAAAATAGAATAAGAATGTCTATATATAGAACAATTAAGTTTACAATTATAAGTAAAGAAAAGTAGTGAACATCTTTAGAATAAAAGTGAAGAAAAATCACTGCGTTTTTAAGTGGAGAAAATCATCAAGAATAAGCAAAAAATCTATGATTTCATTTACATGTAAACAAGATCATAGATTTTATTGAGTAAATTTTTGAAAAATACGGAAACTCAAAAAAATTTTAAATTGTTTTTTCTAATCTCTTATGCTACAATAGCGATTGCTGTACAAAAATATTATTTTGTAATTAAGGAGATTTTTATGAAAAAAGATTTAAAAAAACTATTAATACTGTTAAGCTCTTCCATGATGTTGGGTGCTTGTACAAAAGAAAAGGTAGAACAAGAAGAAACTATAATTGAAATTACTACTGATTGTTATTCTCTAGAAGATATTGTTGTTTTAGATTGTGAATCATTAGCATGGTATACTAATAAGCCAAGTGGCGCTGAAACTCTATATGGTAAAAAATTATTTATAAAAAATCATGAGTTAAATGAATTAATGAATTCTACATATTTTTATAAAGGATTATTTGAAGATGAATCGGCTTTTTTAGGAGAAAATTATACTTCTATTCAAGATGAAAATTCCTTTGTTCACTCTTATGATTTTAATACGCTTTCTACTTTAGAAGAAGCTTTAGAAAGCTGTGGTCTTGAAGAATTTATTAAGTCAAGCTATTCTAATGCTGAATTGTTGGAAATAAATCGACAATTAACGATTTTATCCTCAAAATTATCTATATCAAGGGAGTTACATAAATAGTTATAATTTTAATAAAAGAAAAAGAGAATAATTTTTCTTTTTTTTTGATTCATGGTATAATTCTTTTAGAAGAGTAGGGATTTTTTATGCTTAATAAAAAGATACCAGTTGCTATAGTTTTCTGTTGCACTTTCCTTTATATGGAAATTCTTTTTCGAATTTTTGCAGTTTCCTCTTTTTTTTCTTGGAATTTTATTTTTTTATTCTTATATATAATTTTTTTATCTTTTCTTTTTTCTTTTTGTATTTCTTTATTTCGTCAAAAAGTAAGTAAATTCCTTTTTTTCACGTTTTTGTTTTTTCAAACTTTGTGGTATTCTGGAGAAATCATTTTTAAAAATAGTTTTCATGTCTATTTTAGTCTTTCTACTACTTTATTTGCAGATCAAGCTTTGGGTTTTGCTAGTAAAATATTTGAAATATTATTTTCTTATTGGTGGCTCATTTTGCTTTTGTTTTTACCTTTTTTTCTTTGTATTTTCTTTCAAAAATATATTAATTTTGAGAAACAAATGATGAACGCATCTATTATTCTTCTTTGTGTTAGTTTAACTAGTTATTTTATCTTTGTTGGCTTTTTACAAGACACATCTTCTTATCTTTCGCCAAATTCACTTTATTATCAAGTATTGAATAATCCTTTAAATAAGGAAACCTTTGGAGCCTTTCCTTCCATTTTTATAGAACTTAGAAAACTCCTTTTTCCTAAAAAAGAAGAAATTTTTCAAATAATACAAGATGATACAGTAAATGAGGATATTCCTATTGTTTATGAAAAAAATATTTTAGATATTCCTTTTTCTTCTTTTATAGAAAAAGAAGAAGATTTAAAATTACGTTCCATGCATGAATTTTTTATGAAAGATATGGGTACTACTCAAAATAAATATAGTGGTTATTTTAAAGGTAAAAATTTGATTTTAATTATGGCAGAAAGTTTTAATTCTATTGCTGTTCATAAAGAATTAACGCCAACATTATATAAATTAAGTCATGAAGGGTTTGTTTTTGAAAATTTTTATTCGCCAGTTATTTTAAGTACAATTGGAGGTGAGTTTCAAGAATTAACTAGTTTATATCCTGACCTTACTTTATTGTCTAAAACTTTTCGGGCTGGTACCAATTATTTTCCTTTTGGCTATGGGAAAGTATTTCAAGACTCTGGTTATGAAATTTTTGCTTATCATAATCATAAGTATCAATTTCAAGATCGAAATCAGTATTTAGCGTCTCTGGGGTTTACAAACTATTTAGGATGTGGGAATGGTCTTGAAAAACGAATTAATTGTTCTTTATGGCCAGAAAGTGATCAAGAAATGTTTTCAGCTACTATGTCAGATTATATGTTTGATAATAAACCTTTTTTTACTTATTATGTGACTGTAAGTGGACATATGAGTTATAATTTTAAAAAAAATGATATGGCTATAAAAAATCAAGATTTTGTGAAAGATTTGCCATACTCAACTGATATAAAAGCTTATTTGGCAACTCAAATTGAACTTGATCGAGCTCTTCAAAATCTAATTGTTCATTTAGAAAAAAGTGGAAAATTAAAGGATACCGTTATTGCTTTAGTGGGAGATCATTATCCTTATGATATTAGTTTAGAGCATATTAATGAAATTGCAAATCCTAAAAGAGATGATATAATAGAAATTAATCGAAGTTATTTTATTTTATGGAATAGTGAAATGGAGTTTGTTTCGATTTCTAAAGTTGGGGGAAACATGGATGTTTTGCCAACCATTTTAAATCTTTTTGATATTTCATATGATTCTCGGCTTTTGATGGGGAAGGATTTACTGAGTCCAGAAGAAGGGTTAGTTATATTTGCTGATTCTAGTTGGATTAGTGATAAGGGAACTTTTTTAGCAAATAAAGGATTGTTTATTCCTAAAGATCAAGTGCAAAATGAAGATTATGTAAAAAGAATGAATCAAATTGTATCAAATCGTATTAATTTGAGCAAATTAATTTTAGAAAAAGATTATTATAAGAAAGTTTTAGGTGATTAAATATGTGTGGAATTGCTGGTTTTGTAGGTAATGTAAAAAATAAAAAAAATGTTTTGAAAAAGATGACAGATCGTATTCAACATCGTGGTCCAGATTCTGAAGGCTTTTATATAGAAGGTAATGTAGCTTTAGGACAAAGAAGATTATCTATTATAGACATTGAAGGTGGATATCAACCGATGTTTAGTTATGATAAAAAGCTAGTGGTTGTTTTTAATGGTGAAATTTATAATTATAAAGAATTAAAAGAAGAACTTTTAGATTATCCATTTGAAACAACTTGTGATACTGAAATTTTGCTAGCTGGTTATAAAGCTTGGGGTAAGAATTTGCCAGATCATTTACGTGGTATGTTTTCTTTTGCTCTTTATGATATTGAAGAGAAAACTTTGTTTTGTGCTAGAGATCATTTTGGAATAAAACCATTTTATTATTATGAAGAAGATGGAGTTTTTCTGTTTGCTTCTGAAATTAAAGCCTTTTTAGATCATCCAAATTTTAAGAAGAAGTTTAATGAATCTATATTATCTAGTTATTTATCTTTTAGTTTTACCCCAACTACAGAAACTTTTTTTGAAGGTGTGAAACGTTTAGATGCTGGTTATTCTTTAACTTATGCTAGTGGATCTTTATCAATAGAACCTTATTTTTCTCTTTCTTTTCCGATAATCTCAAAAGATTATGATTCCGTTGTCCAAAATATTTCTCAAGTAATGCATGACAGTACTATTCATCATATGATCAGTGATGTGGAAGTTGGTTCTTTCTTATCTAGTGGTATTGATTCTTCTTATATTGTATCCATGGCTCGACCTAAAAAAACTTCTACAGTTGGATATGACATTCCAAAATATAATGAAATTGACTATGCAAAAGATTTGGCAGATAAATTAGGTATTCAAAATATAAGTAAAAAAATTAGTAAAAAAGAATATATGAATGTTTTAGATAAAATCATGTATCATATGGATGAACCTGCCAGTGATCCTGCTGTTGTAGCACTTTATTTTGTAGCTAAGCTTGCCAGTGAAGACGTTAAAGTTGTGTTATCAGGAGAAGGTGCTGATGAGTTTTTTGGAGGATATAACTCGTATCGTGAAGAAGTGGATTTTTCCTTTTATAATAAAATTCCTTTTGGTATTCGTCATGCGATTTCTAAATTTTTCTCATTGTTTCCTCCAATACGTGGAATTAACTTTTTGGTTCGTCGTGGACAGAAGTTGGAAGATTCTTATATTGGGGTAAATAAGGTTTGGAGTGAGAAAGAAGTAGAAAGACTTTTAAAAATTCCTATTACAATTACGAATCAAGAAATTACTAAACCAGTTTTTGATGAGTTTAGGGGATGTAGTAATCTTGTCAAAATGCAAGCTATTGATATCCATTTTTGGTTAATGAAAGATATTTTGCAAAAAGCAGATCGTATGACTATGGCAAATTCAATTGAAGGTAGAGTTCCATTTGTTGATAAAGAAGTTTTTCGTGTTGCTTCTTCTTTGCCTTTAGAATATAAAGTTACAAAAGAAAATACTAAAGTTGCTTTAAGAGACGCGGCTAAAAAAGATATTCCAAATGAATCATATAAAAAGAAAAAGTTAGGATTTCCTGTTCCTATTCGTGATTGGATGCGAGAAGAAGATGTTTATGAAAATATAAAGAAAACGTTTTCTTCTAACGTGGCTAAAAAGTATTTTGATACAGATTATTTAATTAAATTACTTGAAGATCATAAGGCTCACAAAAAGGATAATTATCGTAAAATATGGAATGTATATTGTTTTTTAAGATGGTACAAAGTATTCTTTTAGGAAGTTTTTTCTTTCTTTTTTCTTGCTTTTCATAAGAAATTATTGTAGTATATTATATTATTTCAAGGGGTTTTGAAGTATGAACGAAGATTTGAAAAGAATTAAAAAATTATATGGAGAAAAGATGGCTCATTTATGTCGGGAATTATTTCCATCTCTTTTAGAAGAAAAAGGAGATTTACCAAGATTATTAGAAACTTATTTTGCTCCAAATTGTCAATTATGTGAAGATATACTACTACATAATGCTACAGTTTCTTTTTCATCCTTTTTATATAAAAAAGCAAGGCAAGAAGAAGATATTTTAGCTAAAACAAACAAAACTCCTAAAGAGCTTTTTGCTGAAGTAGGGTATGATTTTTATGAATGCCAAACAGTGGATGAAATTCAAAGTTTTAAAAAGTATTATCAAAAAAATGAAGAACTGTGTACGTTTCGTTGTAATAGAGAAAAAACACATCATGTTTTCTTTGCTGTAAAAAAACAAGTTGAAACTATTAAAAGATCTGACAATCCAAGACGGCAAGATGAGTATGGCATTTCAGTGTTAAGTATTCAATTTACTAAAACAAACCCATCTTTTCTTTCTATTAAAAATCGTTATAATCATACTGTACCAAATCCTGATTCAACTTTTATGAATAATTTAGATCTTATTATCCCTGGACTTACTTTTGCTTTTGAAAATACTTATGACATTTCTATAAAAAATAGAGAATGTCAATTTGAGCTTCCTCATTATCACATGGGGGGAGATAATAAATTTTATAAATATAATTATGAAATAAACGGAATTTACTATTGTGTAAATAATACTATTCTTGATAATGGAAAAGTTATTCATTTTGATCCTTCAAAATATCTTTTATTTGACTATTTTTTATTGGATTTACAAAAAGATAAAAAAATTTTTCTTTATGATGAAAATTTAACTGATTCTTTTTCTGGTCATTTTGTCAAAAGCATTTTGGTAAAAAAAGAGGGAAAGAAAAAGATTATTACTGTATATTTTGAATCAAATTCTGTTCCTATGATAATGTTATTAGATAAAGAAAATCGCATAAAGGAACTTATTTGTAATACATTTTCACAAATTCAAGATGATTTTTGTATGTATGTTCAATATATTGAAAAACTTAATATAGATGCAGTACAATTTATTGGGGATAATTTTTTTAGAATGAATAAAACTCTTTCTGAAATTAAATGTTCTCATTTAAAACAAGTTGGAAATTACTTTTTGGAATCTAATAACTCTTTGACTCAGTTTTCTGCCAATCAATTAGAAATCATTGGTGAGAATAGTATTACTTATAATATTATTTTAAGGAAACTTGACATTCAACAAATTCGATATATTGGATCTTATTCTTTTTTCTTTAATAATGCTTTAAAAGAACTTTCTTTTTTGTATTTAGAAAAACTTGGAAAATCTGTTTTTTTTAATAATATCTCAGTAGATACTATTACTTGTAATTATAGAATTCTAGGTGGTCTTAAATTTTTTCAGAATAATGATCATAAAAGTTTACGAAATTTGAAAAAGAAGATTCATTATTATCAACTAAAAAATTCTTTAGAATGTTCTTTACATGATACTTTGAAATTAGATAGATAAAATTTAGCAAATTTTGTCTTTTGTTGTACTTTAAAAATTTTTTTTTGATATACTTATAATAAAGAAGGTGTAATATGAAGAGTGTTTTTTACTTGCATATTTCTATTATAAGTTTTTTTTGTTTTTTCTTTTTAACAATATTTATTATTAATGGAAATCAATTATTTTTTGATATGCCTATTTATAATTTTTTTAATAATTTTTCTATGACTGCTTTTTTTAAATTTATAACTGATTTTGGAAATGTTCCTTTTCTATGTTTTTTTCTCTTTTTAACATTTTTCATTTTTAAAGAAAAGAAAAATTTTAAGTTTCTTTTGGTTATGATGCTATTTGAAGTTTTTGCTAATATTCTTTTAAAAAATTTCTTTTGTCGTCCTAGACCCACCATTTGTTGGCTTATTGATGAGACTGGTTTTTCTTTTCCAAGTGGGCATATGATGGCTTCTACAATGTTTTATGGATTATGTAGTTATTTTCTTTGTTCTTCAAATTGTAAAAAGATTTTAAAAATTATTGGAACGGGTTTCTTTTTTCTTTTAATTTTTACAATAGGTGTAAGTCGTGTTTATTTAGGTGTACATTATGCCAGTGATATTTTGGGAGGATTTTTAGTAAGTATGTGTATTATGTGTTTTGGTATTTTTTTCTTTCAAAATATGCATAATAAAAGATAGATGCGTTATTTCTTTTTATATCTATCTTTTATTTTTTTTAATTGTAAGTTAGGAAATGCATGAATCATACGTTTTTCAAATGTTTTTTTCGATTGTTCAATTTGTTTTTTTACAAGAGAAGTGATTCTTTCTGTATCATCTTTTTTTAAGATTTGCTTTTTTTGAGTTTCTTTACTTACTTTTTGGATATCATTTATTATTTTGTAAGATACGAAATTGTCTAATATATATATAATTATTAATATAATGCATATTGTGTATAAAATACTACTTGGAATTTTTTCGTAAAGATGGAAGAAAAAGGGATTTATTTTATACATGATAAGCAATCCAAATATTCCAAAAGGAATCATAGTTTCAAGACATATTCGTCCATTAATATGAAATCTTTTTTGGGAATAATCCCACCATCTTGTATGAAATATTTTTTCTAAAAAATAACTTGTAAAATATTCTAATATAGAACATGAAAGGACTATCATAATAAATAATGTAATTGGATCACCTAGGTATTTCACTAAAATTATTGTCATGAAGATGACTCCATATCCATAAATAGGACAATAAGGACCAATTAAAAAACCACGATTGATAAATTTTCGTTTTTCTATAAGTTTACAACAAACTTCCAAACACCAGCCTAAAAAAGCATAGGTAAAAAATAATAAAATTAAAATACAACTATTTCTCATACTATGTATTGTATCATATTTTTTTGTAAACTAATAGTCAATTTTTATTTTTTGTGGGTTTAATTTGCGATGAAAACGTGTATAATAATAATATCGAAAGGATGGTTTTGAAATGAAAAAGAAAACTGTTGGAGCATTACTTGGAGGAGCCGCAATTGGAGCAGGACTTGGTATTTTATTTGCACCTAAAAGTGGAGCAGAAACACGTGCTGAATTAAAATCTAAGATGGATGAATTAGTAAAAAAAGCAAAAGAAGTAGATATGGATGATGTGAAAGAATATGTAATTCAAAAATCTGATGAAATTGAGGCTGCTTTAAAAGATTTGGATACTGAAAAAGTTATGAAAATTGCTCGTCAAAAAGCAAAAGATATTCAAAAAAGTGCTAAAGATTTGGTTAATTATGTGAAAGACAAAGGAGAACCAATGTTAGAAGAAGCTGCTGATGCTGTTCGTGAGAAAGCGATTGCTGTGACTAAAAGCGTTTTAGCTAAATTAGAAGGATAAATTGATTCATACTATTTATTCTTTTTTTTGGGTTACAAAATGCTTTTTCTTTTATGTCTAATTTATTATAACCGACCTAATAATAGAAAATGATTGGACAGTAACTAAAGCAAATATCAAAATGAATAGAAAATATGGGCAAATGCAATCATATTAAAGGAAGAAACCATCGCTTACTCAAATGGTTCAGTAATACCAGAAGATAATATTTAAAGTTATTTTGTCTGGATCCCAAGATATAAATATAAAATATTCAATGATAGTTTATATAATGGTTTAACTGAAATAGATAATAGTACAGTACTAAGAAAAAAAAGTTGAGTTTGAAAGTAAAGGTGTACCCCAAGCGAAGGAAATAAAAATAATGAATTGTTAACACATCCAGCCTTTATATCGTTTAATAGTAATGGATTTTGGGTAGGTAAGTTTGAAACGAGTAAGAGTAATTCTGCTCCAGAAAATAGTATTAATGCTTTGGGAATACAAATTAAATCAAATGTAGTATCATGGAAAAATATAAATGTTGATAATGTGTTTTATATATAATAAAAAATATGGAATGGGAAGCTATAGCCTATTTATAGTATTCAAAGTATGTAAGTGAAACTAGTGTTAGAATAAATAATCATTCAGGATACCTAACAGGAAACATCAGTGAAATTTATGATATAGGTGGTAGTGATTGTGTCAATGGTTCAGAATCTGGAAGTTTTTTTTATCATGTTTCTGGGGTATTAGAGTCTTGGTTAGGATTTCGAGTAGTACTTACACCTACTTTTTGATTTTTTTGAAAAATATGGTATAATATATTGAGAAGTGATTTAATTCACTTTTCTTTTTTTGAATTGAGGTTTTTTATGATTAATGGACTATATATAAAATATGAATATGCAAAGCAAATGCTTCAAACGGAATTAGAAATTTTATTACATTCTTTTGAACATAAGCATGGATATAATCCTGTAGAGCATATGAAATCTAGAATGAAATCTATTTCTAGTATTGAGAAAAAATTAGAGCAAAAAGGTCTTAATAATTCTTTTTTAAATATTGAGAAATCTATTACTGACGTGGTTGGGTTTCGTATTGTTGTATCTTTTATTTCAGATGTTTATGATATTGTTTCTTTGATTACTCATTCACCTAATCTTATTGTTAAAGAAAGAAAAGATTACATTCGTACTCCAAAGAATAGTGGCTACACAAGTTATCATTTAATTGTTTTGGTTCCTATTTATTTAGAAAATGTTGTAGAGTACATACCTGCTGAAATTCAAGTAAGAACTGTAGCAATGGATTTTTGGGCTAGTTTAGATCATAAAATTCGTTATAAATTTAAAGAAGAAATACCAGAAGATGTTCAACAGAAAATGGAGGAGTATGCAAAAGATATTCAAGAACTTGATTATAAAATGTATTATTTAAATCAGGTTATGAGTAAATATCAATAGTTTTTTATGATATACTTTATATGTGATTTTTATGAAAGAAAATGATATTGTTAAATTATTAAATTGGTATTCTATTAATAAAAGAAATTTACCGTGGAGACATACTGATGACTCTTATAAAATTTGGATTTCTGAAGTTATGCTTCAGCAAACTAGAGTAGAGGCTGTAAAAGAGTATTATCATCGTTTTTTAGTGCAATTGCCTGATATAGAATCTTTAGCAGCTGTATCTGAAGATAATCTTTTAAAGCTTTGGGAAGGATTAGGGTATTATAGTCGTGCTAGAAATTTAAAAAAATGTGCAGAGAAAGTTTTATCTCTTGGTTATAAAAAACTTCCGAATACAGAAGAAGAAATTAAAAATTTACCTGGGATTGGGCCTTATACTGCTGGTGCAATTTTGTCTATAGCTTATCACCAATGTGTGCCTGCTATTGATGGAAATGTCATGCGAATCTTATCGAGAGTTTTTGAAGATTCTCGTGATATGCTAAAAAAATCTGTTCAAGAAGAATATCGTTCTCTTTTAAAATCTTTTATGAAAGAAAAATATGCACGTGATTTTACTGAAAGTTTTATCGAACTTGGAGCACTTATTTGTCTTCCTAATGGAACTCCTAAATGTTTGGAATGTCCTTTTCGTTCTATTTGCAAAAGCTATAAACATCATACTATGTTAAATTATCCTGTAAAACGTAATAAAAAAGAGCGAAAAGTTGAAGAGAAAACTGTTTTTGTTTTTCAATATAAGAATACTTTTTTCATACAAAAGAGAAATAATACTGGTTTATTAGCTTCTTTATACGAATTTCCAAATGAAGCCTTTAAAATGTCTTTAGAAGAAGTAAATAATTATTTATTACAGCATAATTATTTTTTTTCTAGTGTATTTTATTTGGGAGAATTTCGTCATATTTTTTCTCATGTTGAATGGCATATGAATGCCTATGTTATTTTGCTAAATCAAAAATTTAAGGGTTTATTTTTAGAAAAAGAAGATATAGAAACGAAATATTCTTTACCAACTGCTTTTTTAAAAGTTTATCAAAAAATAAAATAATTTTTTTAAATTATGATATAATTTTTATAAGGTGGTGTAGTATTATGAATTTCATTTTAAATTGTTTTAGAGGTTTTTGTATGGCTCTTGCTGATAGTGTTCCAGGTGTAAGTGGTGGAACCATTGCTTTTATTTTAGGCTTTTATGATAAATTTATTAATTCTTTAGATCGGTTAATGTTTGGAAATAATAAAGAAAGAAAAGATGCTCTTTTGTTTTTAATTAAACTTGGTATTGGATGGATTATCGGAATGATCTTAGCCATTCTTGTTTTAACAAATTTATTTCAAAGTCATATTTATCAAGTTAGTTCTTTATTTATTGGTTTTGTATTATTTTCAATTCCTTTGATTGTAAAAGAAGAAAAATCAAATTTAAAAGGTCATTATAAAAATATTTTTTTCTTAATTCTAGGAATATTACTTGTTTCTTTTATTACTTATTTTAACCCAGTAAGTGGTTCAGAAAATATTGTGAATTTGTCACATTTGAATGTTGGGTTATGTCTTTATATTTTAGTAGCTGGAATGATTAGTATTTCAGCGATGGTTCTACCTGGTGTTTCAGGATCTACTTTGCTACTTATTTTTGGACTTTATATTCCTATTATTTCTGCAATTAAAGAATTTTTACATTTTAATTTTAGTACAGTTCCTGTTTTAGTTGTTTTTGGAATAGGTGTTTTGCTTGGAATTGTTTTGGTTATTAAACTTATTAAAATTGCTTTACAGAAATATCGAAGTCAAACTGTATATGCAATTATAGGATTAATGATTGGTTCTTTTTATGCAATTGTTATGGGACCAACTACTTTAGAAGGAAACTATTCTCCATTAGAAATTGAAACGTTTTCTATTCTTTGGTTTATCATAGGGGGATTATTTATTCTTCTTTTAGAAAAAGTAAAAGTATTATTAAACGAAAATAGATTTTAGAAAGGAATGATTTGTTTGAGCGTATTTGTAAAAAAATTTGAAGTTTTGGAGAAAGTGAAAAAGCATCAGAATGATGTATTTCATTTATTTTGGGATGAAGTAAAGGACTTTTGGTATTTTACTCTTTGTAATTCTAATCAAGAAGAAGATTTTTTTGGCATTTTTTATTCAAAAGAAGCAATAAGATTTTTATTAGATTATTTTATTTGGAAAAGAAATATTTCTTTAGATGGAAATATGGATACAATTCGTGTAAGTTATCGTGAAAAATTATTAGGTTATATTCGCTTTTTAAATAGAACTCATGTTGTAGAAGAAAAACCACTTATTGTAGAGCAATTATTGTATCAAGTGTTGCAAATGTTTGAAGAAGAATATAAGGCTGTTCATATTATTCATAATCCTAAACATTTAAATGGAAGTATTCTTACGTTTTCAGGCTCATCGAAGGGGAAAAATTTTGTTGTAGAATCTTTTGAAGATCAAACTTCTCGAATGGATTATTTGCTTCAAACACATGCAAATAATAATTCTTCTTGTTTTTTTCGAGAAGATGATAGAGATTATTATTTTGGAAATATTTCTTTTGGGAAAGAAGGGTTATTAAATGAGAAAAAATATTTATTAAACATTTATCAAGCAAGGGGATATCAGGACGGGCAAAACGCATCTTTAATGAGAACGCTTTATCAAGCTGTACAAGATGCGAATCGAAGAAAGTCTTAAGAGGTGAGTTTTGTGTTAAAAGTAGAGCATGTAAAAAAGAAGTTTGTTAAAGTAGATAAAAAGAAAAAGAAGCAAGAGTTTTGGGCTGATAATGATATTACTTTTGAAGCTTATGAAGGAGAAATTATTGGGATATTAGGTCCTAATGGAGCAGGAAAAACAACGCTTCTTCGTATCATTGCAGGTATTTTAAATCCAACGGAAGGAGAAATTACTTTTGATGGACTTCATTATGAAACGGATGAAATCAAAATAAAAAAAAATTTTGCTTATCTTTCTGGTAATACTAAAATTTATCAAACCTTAAGTGCGTATGAATTACTTTTGATGTGTGCAGAATTTTATGGTGTTGATTCTTCTATCATAAAAGAAAAAATAAAAAAAATATCTACTTATTTAAATATGGACTCTTTTTTACATCAAAAGATTGGAAACTTATCTACTGGTCAAACTCAAAGAGTTAATATTGCGCGTTGCTTAATTCATGATCCAAAATATTATATTTTAGATGAAGCAACAAGTGGTTTGGATATTATTTCTAGTCAAATTATTTTAGATTTTATAAAAAAAGAAAAGGAAAATGGAAAAACTATTTTATATTCTACTCATTATATGGAAGAAGCTGAAAATATTTGTGATAAAGTTTTATTAATTCATCATGGTGAAGTTATTAAAAGAGGAACTCCTCATGATATACTTGAAAGTACAAATACTTCAAATTTAAGAGATGCTTTTTTTAAATTAATTGAAGAAATGGAGTAAATAAATGATGAAAACTAGTTTATGGTATGTTTTAAAAAAAGAAATTAGAGAAATGTTTCGTGATAAAAAATCTTTATCTATGATGCTTATTATTCCTTTAATGATTCCGTCACTTGTTATTGGTATGTCTTATTTATTTGAAATGCAAATGCATAAACCAATAGAAGCATATAATAAGATTGGCTTTGCTTATTCTTTAAGTGACCCGGAAAAAGAAATTTTAGCTAATATGAATATAAATTATATTGAAAAAAGTTTTCATGAATTAGAAATAGACTACAATAATGAACTTGTTGATTTATATGTTTCTTTAGATGGTAATGTTTATACTATTCATGGAAATGAAAGTGAAACAACAACTTTTGCGAGTCGTTTAGTGGAATCTTATTTTGATGTTTATAAAGAATATTTGCAACAAGAGTATTTAGCTTCTGTTAATGTGAATCCTCAAGATGTAACTAATATTATTGAATTAAAAAATGAAGTTCAGAAACAAGAAATTTATTTTGCAAATTATGTGACTAATTATGCCTTTTTGTTTATTATTATGGCTATTACTGTCTCGGCTACTTATCCTGCTACTGACGTGACTGCTGGTGAAAAAGAACGTGGAACACTTGAAACTTTGTTAACTTTTCCAATTAAAAGTAGGGATATTATTTTAGGTAAATTTTTAAGTGTGACTTTTTCTTCTTTTATTACAGGTCTTGTAAGTTTATTACTAATGATTATTTCACTACTTATTGCAGGAAATATGTATTCTATTTATGAAGGACAAAATTTAATGCTGTCGGCTTCTAGTTTCTTATTTTCTTTTCTTGTTATTGTCTTATATTCATTTTTGATTAGTGGATTTTGTATTGCAATTGCAAGTAAATCTAAAACATTTAAAGAAGCTCAAAGTGCTTTAACACCACTTAATTTTATATGTTTCTTTCCTGGTATGATTGCATTTATGATAAATATTCGTGCAACAGCATTACTTTCTTTAATTCCATTTTTAAATTATACATTACTTTATACTGATGTTTTAAATGGCGTGGTGGATTATTTTAATATTTTTTTGATGATATGTTCTACCATTCTAATTATTCTTTTTGTATTAGTTATAATTATTAAACAATATAAATCAGAACAAGTATTATTTTAAGGAAGGGTTTTATGAAAGTACAAGAGCCAATTATTAAAAAAGTAGAATATAAGGATTTTTTTCAAAATTTAGAGGATTGTACAAATGGTGTCTTTGAATCTTTAAAAAGTGATCAACAAATTATTTTGGAATCTCAAACAATAGAAGAATGTATTTTTAGAAAATGTGATTTTCAAAATATTGATTTAAAAGATGTTTATTTTATGGACGTTATTTTTGAAAATTGTGATTTATCAAATCAAAGATTTATAAAGAAATCTTTTGGGAGAGTTATTTTTCGAAATTGTAAATTAGTAGGAACAACTTTTTTTGATTGTTCTTTAAGGGATATTTCGTTTTGTGATTCTCTTTCAAAATACATTAATTTTTCAGGGTGCAAAATGAGTTCTATGATTATTTCTAATTGTGATTTTTCTTATGCTACTTTAGAAGAAAATGTGTTTCATAATATTTTTGTAGATCATGTGAATTTTTCTAATGCAGAATTTGTTAAATTGAATCTTAAAGGAATAGATTTTTCTAGTTCAGATATTACAAATGTTCTTTTTGAACGTAATATGGTAGAAGGAATGATTATAAATTATTCTCAAAGTTTTGAACTTGTTAAATTGTTGGGAATTTATATTAAAGAGGAAGAAGATTTTTTTTAATATAATATTTTTCTTTTTTTTTAATAAAATGGTAAGGGTGAAGGTAATGGGTTCTATTCTTCTTTTTTTCTTGTTTCTGCTTTTTTTATTTTTTGTAAGCAAATATTATAGTATCTTGTTGCAACGTTTTGGGTCTTATTTTTCAGTAAATGAAAAGAAATGGAAATTGCCAATTGATTTTTTTTCTTATTTTTTAAGTTTTTGTACTTTAAATGTTTTTTCCTCTCTTGGAATATTTCTTATACATTTTTTAGTATTATCTTTCTTTTTTGAATTTATCTTTTTGCTTCTTCCAAAGAGGTTTAAGTCAATTTCAAAAATTGACTTTTTAAAGCAATGTAGTGTGATTCCATTTTTTTTAACTTTGATTCTTTTTATTTATGGTTTTTTTAATATTCGAAATATTGTTTTAACTTCTTATGAAATTTCTACTACTAAAAATCTTTCTTCCTCTTTTCGTATTCTATTTGTATCTGATGCCCATTATGGAACGGTATTAGAAAAGAATGATCTGGATCAAATTTGTAATGAATTAGCAAATTATTCTTTTGATGTGGTAATTTTAGGTGGAGATATTGTGGATGAAAATACTTCTTTTAAAGAAATGAAAGAAATTTTTTCAACTTTTGGTAATATAGAAAGTAAATATGGAACTTATTTTATTTATGGAAATCATGATCGCCAGAAGTATACCAATCAAAAAAGTTTTTCTGAAGAAGAATTAGAGCAAGCACTCCTTGAATTTCATATAACTAGCTTAATAGATGAAGAGGTTTTGCTTGGAGATAATGTTCTCTTATTAGGGAGAGAAGATGCTAGTGAGAAACGAAAAAATATTAATTCATTAGTTGGTTCTTTGGATTCTTCTAAGTTTGTGATTTTAGTAGATCATCAGCCTGTATCTTTTCAAGAGAATGCCCAATATGGTGTCGATTTAATGCTTTCTGGACATACGCATGCTGGGCAAATTTTTCCAGCTGGTTATTTAATTAAGTGGTTTCGTTTGAGTGATTTATGGTATGGGCATGATAAGATAAAGCAAATGGACGCTATTGTATCTTCTGGGCTTACTGGATGGGGATATCCTATTCGCACACAAGAACATTCTGAATATGTCATTATTGATATTGTAATGAAATAATATGAAGTAAAATAAATTAATTTACTTTTTTGTGAGAAAATGGACATGATAGGATAAAGAGGAATAGAAAAATAATAGAATTTTTCATAGAAGTAGTAGTGAATGTTATGAAAAAGAAAACAGGATTATTAGTAGTATTATTATTTGTTGTAATTGGGATTACTATAGGAGTTACATATGCTATATGGCAAATCACATTAGAGCAAAGTTCTTTGAATGTAATCTCAACAGGATGCTTTCAAATCGAATTTCAAGATAGTAATCCTATTACAATTCAAAAAGCGTATCCAATAAGTGAAGAGGAAGGAAAGAAACTTGTTCCTTATCATTTTACAATAGAAAATAGTTGTGGAAATGCAGCTTCTTATCAAATCAATCTTGAAATAATAAATAACACAACTATTGAAAATTTAGAATATATAAGAACAATGTTAAATGAAAATAATACTCTTCTAAAAGAAAATGAAGAAGTAGAAAAAACTTTAGAAAATGCAATAACTTCTTATAAGTTATCCTTTGGATATTTAGAAAAAGCTGAAAAAAAGGATTTTACTTTGAGATTGTGGTTAGATGAAAATACGCCATTAACAGAGGAATATATGAATCAGTTTTTTGAAAGCAAAATAACAGTTATAACTACAGCTTTAGAGAAAATAGATAAAGTAAAGCCACTAGCAAATGCGACAATTAGAAAAGAAGAAAATAATATTATAGTTGATGCAAGTACATCAGAAGATGAGGAGTAAAAAATATTACTATAGCTTAGATGGAGAAACTTATATAATGCAAAAAGAGAGTACATTTGTGATAGAAGATAAAGGATTAGAGTATGGAATAGCAGATGCTGTAGTAAAAAGTGTTGCCAATTTTGATTGTTATATTAAAGTAGAGGATGGATTTGGAAATATAAGTGATGTAAAGAAAGTAAGTTTAAAAAGAAGTCCATCATTAGAATATGATAAAACAGTAGATAATAATTTAAGATATATAGGAAAAAATCCAAATAATTATGTAAGATTTAATAATGAGTTGTGGAGAATAATAGGTGTGATGAACAATATGAAAACGGATGTGAATGATAAAGGAGAATTAAGATTAAAAATTATTAAATCAACACCATATAGTACAAATATGGCATGGAATACAAGTGATGGTACAAGAAACTCTTGGGCAGTGGCAAGTAGTAATGCAACTCTTAATGGAACATACTATAATTCATTTACAGAAGAAGCAAAAGAAATGACAGCTCTTACCTTGTGGAATATTGGAGAGACAAATGGAATTCAACATAATTATGCACAAACCTATGGAGACTCAGCGATGCAATTTTATATAAATGAAAGAGGAACAAGAGTAAATAGTGAAAGAACACCAAAAAAGCCAACTTGGTTAGGTAGAATAGGATTAATGTATGCAAGTGATTATGGATTTGCAACAAGTGGGGGAGGAAGTTATACTAGAGAAGCATGTTTAAATAGGCAGCTTGGATTTTGGAATGATATATATGATTGTTATGGAAATAGTTGGCTTTTTAGATCAGATAGAATTCAATGGACCTTATCGCCAAAATTGGACAATTATAATAGTATATTTTTTATTTTGAGTAGTGGAGAAGGCTCAATAGGCTCGGTTAGTACTGCAAGTATAAATCATAATGCTAATCTATCTATTACTCCAGCACTTTATTT
>CAOJCV010000005.1 GCA_948432605.1 uncultured Mycoplasmatota bacterium
TTTTCTATTCACAATGCATAGTAATAAATGTGACATATTTTTACACTTATTTTCTATTCCTCTTTATCCTATCATACCCCCCCCCTGAAAGTCAAATAAAAAAAGATATTTTTTTTATATCTTTTCTATATTTACAAATCTTACAGTTTCCATTTTTTGTGTACTTGTTGGCTTGTCATTACTATCTGTAGAAACTTTTACTATTTTTTGAACAGCATCAAAACCAGCGATTACACGTCCAAAGGCAGCATATTCTCCATCCCAGAAAGAAACTTTATCTGTACAAATGAAGAATTGACTTGATGCTGAATCTGGATCGTTACTTCTTGCCATAGATATTACACCTGCTTCATGTAATATATCATTTTGGACTCCATTTGAAGAAAATTCACCTTTAATTTTTTCTTCACTTCCACCCATTCCAGTTCCTAGTGGATCTCCTCCTTGAATTGCCATATAATATTCTTCATTTTTTACAATACGATGAAAAATTAAACCATCATAAAATTTTTCACTAACTAACTTTTGAAAATTTTTTACTGTGATTGGTGCTTTCTCAGGATATAACTCTAAAATAATCACTTTATCTTTATTTGTTGTAATTTTTACATAGTTTGTAATTTCATCAGTTTCTGTAAATTTTATTTTTTCACTACTTTTTTTATTTGTTTCGTAATTATACATTTCTATTTCTCCTGTAGTTAAATCTTTGTTTTTACAACCAGTTAATGTAACCAAGACTGCTAATAATAATAAGACAAAACAAGTTTTTGTTCTATTTACATTTTCCATATACTCCCTACTTTCTTACAGTATTTTCATTTTATCATAGTTTGGAAAAAATTCAATAAAAAAAGTTGTATTTTACATACACTCCCACCAAATAAATAATTATTCCTTTTCAGTTAATATTTAGTTCTTTATTTTTTTGCTTCGTAAGTTTTTCTTGTTTTTGTTCTTCATAATCTAACATTAATTTATATCCTACTAAGCCAAATGTCATATTTCCAACAGCATATGCTCCTAATTGAGCGATCAACATATCTCTTTTTCTTTTTTCGCTTAACGGAATTATTTGTCCCTCATCCATCGTATAAATTCTTGCATCAAATAATTCATTAGAAACTAGCATTGTTTTAAAAATTTTAAATTCATGAGCAACATCCATTGGCATTCCATAGATTTTTTTTAATACATCTATATCGTTTGGTAACTCTTTAATATTAAAATTTTCTATATCATCCACTCGAAACTCTGCAAAATCACATACACGAGTTTCTGGATCAATATTATAATAATAAGTAAAACTAGAAGTATGTGGTATATCAACATTTAATCTTTCAGAAACTTTTGTAGTAAATATATTCCCAAAAAAGTCATAATAAGTGCAGCTTTCTGTATATAAAATGTCATATTTTCCAAAACCTCTAAGGTTTTCTGGAACACAAACGGTTCCAATAAGATGCGTCATTCCCGTTGCTATTACAAACGGTGAAATTCTTCTAATGGCCTTTCCTAAAGTAAGTTTTTTCTTTTTCTCTAATAATTGTGATTTTGTACTCATAAAATCATTCCTTTCTGTGTGAAATATTATAGCACGTTAAGCAAAATATACAAGAGTCTAAAAATCAAACCTATTTATTATATCAAAGACACTCCACCCAGATTCTATAGTTACATACTTTCTTTCATGATTTGTAAATAAAATTTCATATTCTAAACCTTTTTTTCCAATTTTTAAAATTTCTTTTTTATCCGTTGGATTTAATACACCATTTTTCTCACAAATTTCTGAGTATATGTCAAAATAATATTCATTTCCTTCTTCATCTAAAACATAATCTTGATTTTTTTCTTTTCCATAAAGCAGCACTTTAATTTCTTTTCCTTCCGTATTTTTCACTTTTAAATTAGAACCATCATATTTATTTAGTTCTAATGTGCCATCAAAATTATATCTCACAGTTCCACAATAACCAACCGAATAATTTCTAGCAGGTCCAGATTTAATATAAGGCTCTCCTAAAAAATTATATACTTTACCATTTAATTTTAAATAGGTATCTTTTTGATAACAAGTTGTTGGAGTTGCACTGGAATTCAAAGAAATAAAAGATAATTCATCACCCTTTAAAAGTTTTGAACCATCATAGATTTTTTCAAAATTATTTTGTAAAGACTTTTGTATTAGTTCCTCATTTTCATCGTACTCTATTTTCATTTGATAAACATTTTTTTGTTCTGTTAAAGCATAAATTGCACTATCAAAATATCGACCACAAGAGCTTGAATTTGATAAGCTTGTTATTTTTTCGTTTGGAATTTCTTTTTCTATTTCCTCTTCTAAAAACAGAAATTTTACTTTACTATCTTCAATAGAAACCGTAAGACACTGCTTTGGATTTACCAAAGAAGTTTGAACTATAGTATCTTTATAAACTTCTCTTTCGTTCAAATTTACTTCTGTATATTCCTCTGAAAGATTTGTTTCTTTCTTTATCATTTCTAAACAAAAAATACCTAATAGTATTATAACGAGAATACCACTCAAAATAAGTTTATTTTTTTGCATATTCTTTCCTCCTTTTTTATACTATATCACTTTTTTATATTCGATATTTTTTTACTTCTTCTTTTTGTTCTTTTGTAACGCGATATGAATCATGAATTTTACTAATTGTTTTATTTTGTGTAAATTTATTTAATTTTTGAGATTTTAATAATGCTAATGTTTCTTTTGGATATTTTATATAACACTCTGCTATTAACCAAGCAAGAGCCATATTTATATAATACTCTTCTCTTTTTATTTTAGAGATATTTGTTAAAATATTTTGGATATATTCTTCTTTCACATAATATCCTAGTAGAATTACTAATCCTACTCTAACAGTGAATTCATATTTTTGATTTAATAGGCTACAACAATAGTCAAAATAATTTTCGGGATTTTTTTTTATTCTTTTTAAGCTGTTACAAAATCCATCACAAATAGCCCAGTTATCAATTTTTGGAAGAAAGTTTGTAAAATGTTTTTTGAAACTTTCATCATTATTTATGCTTCCAATGATAAAACCTTCTATATTTACTTCTTCATAATAATCTTTTTTACAATGTTTTAGAAAAGATTCATAGTTTCCTTTCAAAATTTCTTTTGCAATGCTACGTTGTATTGGAACTCGTATTCCTAATATTTCATATTTAGTAGTAGTAAGTTTTTGGTGAAATTTTTTATATTCTTCTTCTCTTATACTTTTTAAATACTCTAAATATTCTTGATAATCTTCATAGCTCCATAGCTCTTTTCTCAAATTCATTTTTATATTCTCCTTTTTCTACTTAAAACTTGGGCTTTATGAAAATATTTATTGACCATATGTTCTTGTTTTAATGCTTTTTCATAACTTTTTGTTAAATTTTGTTCTACATTGTATAAATAGTATAAAAATTCTTCATCATATTCTAATTCAGGATATTTTATAGCGATTGTTCTTTTCATTTCATTCAACATATCTATATTTTTTTCTATTAGAAAAATTGATTCTTTTAGAGCATCTTGTCCTTTTTCTATTTGAAGCCAATCGTATTCTTCAACTTGACTTTTAAATAAAATGTTTTTAATGAAAGATAATCCTGAAAAAATAAAGACTCCTGAAATAAGTTTGCGAAAATATTTGTTTTTTATAAATGGAAAACTTAAAAGTAAAGATAGTTCTAATTTTTGATTCATTTTACGAAGCGTTTTTTTGATATAAAGTTTGTCTATTTTTTCTACTTCTCTTTTTGTTTTATTTTGAATTTGCTCTAATCTTTCTAATTGCTCTTTATTTTGAAATTCTTTTATTTTATTTTTTATTTGATCTATTTCTTCTTTTTTTATGTATTCTTCTAAAGACACACGAATTACTTCTAAATCTTGTTCTTTGTTTAACCTTACTCTTTCTCTAAGTTGTTTTAATTTTATTATTTCACTTTCAATTATTTCCTTGTGATCTTTTTTTAATGGATTTGGTAATAAACTTTCTAAATAGGTTATTTTGCTTTTTAAAAGTGTTTCTATTTCTTCATATTCTTTTTCTTCAAATTCTTCTTTTCCCAATTCTTTTGTTACAGCAGTTTCAATTTTTTTTGTTTCTTCTACGATTTCATTTACAGGGATGAGTATTGGTTCTTCTTTTTCTTTTATTTCTAATTTATCTTTCTTAACTTCAACCTTTTTTTCGTCTTTTCTTTCTTCTTTTTTTGGAGGATTATTTTTTATTACTTGACTTTCTTCTAAAACGCTTTCTGGAATTTTTATTTCTTTTTCTTCTTCTTTTATTCCAGAAACTTCCATTTGTTCTTCTGGTATTAGATAGATTTCTTCTTTATATTGTTCTTCAGGTACAGTTATCTCACTGATTCTATTTTTTTCTATTATAGGTTTTGGAATTGGAGAAAGTATGTTTATAGGCTCTTTTTCTATATTTGCTTCTTTTATTTCTTCTTCTATTCTTTTAACAGGCTTTTGTTCTATCACTTGGTTTGATTCTTCTGTTAGAATATCAATTGCTATTGTTTGCGGTTCTCTAATAGGTTCATAGTTTTGCTTTTTTACTTCCTTTTTTTCTTCTAAAACTATGGTATCAATTGGAATTTTTATTTCAACTTGCGTTTCTTTTTGAGGCTCTTCTTTTTGATATTTCAAGATTTCTGTTTTCTTTTGCAATTTTTTGTTAAATTCTTGTTTGTCTTTCGTGATTTGTTCTATCAAAAAATTATTTAGTTGTTCTTTAGGACAGTGATCCCTTTTTCGGGCTTCTATCTTTTCTAAAAGATTATTTTTATATTTTTTTACTTCTTCTTTTTCTAATTCTTCTAGGTCTTGGATGTTAATGTGATAGATTTTTTCTATCCAAAAATCAATTTGTTCTGGGATAGATAGTGACTTATTTGTTTGTTTTAAATACTCTTGCCACTTTTCTCTTGTTTCTCCAGAAGGATTTTCTTGTTCTTCTTCTATTACAGTATTCTTTTTTTGTTCTAATTTTTCTACTTGTTTTTCAACTACTTTTTTCTCTTTTTTTCGTTCTGGGATGAAACTAAAGAATATTCCTAAAAGGAACAGTCCTATATTTTGTAAGACATGAAAAATTTTAAGAAAGATTTTTTTCATAAAATCACCTAATTTAGTCATTTTAACATAAGAATGTCATTGCTACAAGACACAAGACAGCAACAATTAATGAAATTACTTTTTTTAAATTCATTTTGTCTGTTTTTTGAATTACAGAGATGATTACTACTAAAAAAACTTGCAATTGTAATATTAGTGTAATAATAAGTGGAGATTCCCCTATGTAGGCACTCATGTAAAGGAAGCTTGTTACAGAGTAGAAAAATCCTACTATCACAATTAATAAAATGTTTTGTTTGGTATTTTCTTTTTGTTTTTTTATTTTATGTTTTTTGTAATTTATGCTCCACCAACACATGATAACAAAACTTGATACTAAGTTTATGCCCCATTCATTTGCTCCTTTACTATTAATAAGTTTAATGAAGTATGGTTCTGCAGAATAGAATATTGTGGAAATAAATAACATTAAAATATAATTTAAATCAATTTTCTTTTTTATTTTTTCTTTCATTTTATTTGTTTCTAATGAAAATATTAATATAGCTCCTACAAAAAGAAAAAATAATAAGATAAATATTGGTTTTGGTTCTATATATCCTAAAATAATATCGCATATTAAGATAATAAATAGACCTCCTGAACTAATTAAATTGGCTAAGCCTATAGGAACATAAGGGATAGCTTTTACGTAACAATAATCTCCTCCTATACAAGATATTGAATATAATATAATAATTCCACTAGCAAGCCATGTTAGTTCTATTTTGAAAAAAAGAGAAAAAAGAAACGTAAATAGTAATAAGCTTAAACTTTGAAAAAAGAAATATGTATGTTCTTTTGTTTGTAAAAGAATTTTTTCTTCTAAAATATCGGCAGCAGAATGAAGAAAGTTCCATAATACAGCATAAAGTTTTCCTTTCATTTGATCACCCTTTTATCCTTTTAGTTTATTTATTACTTTTTTTACAATTGATGTTTTGACATATTTTTTGGCAAGTTTTTTGATATTCATTTTTTTCATATCATTTAAGAATTCTTCTCTTTGTAACGGAATCGTTACGGACTTGCTTAAACACATATTGCCATACAAAATTTCTTCTAATTTACATTTTTTGGTATTCATTTGATCTTTTATTTTTAAAAAAAGATCTTTTCCTTTCTTTGTGTGAACTACTATTGCAGATACTCCTTCTTTTTGATACATTTCAGGATAAAATTCTTTTACTTGCCAAAAATCACCTAATGTTATATCAGCACTTTTTGAATTTATTTTAAATTGACAATTATAACAACTTTCTCTTAAAGCTAAATTGGCTAAAAATAATTTCATATACTTATTTTTCTTTTGTAACTCGGTATACTTTTTTTTCGTAAACTGAGCTGAAACGGAATACGTATCCCATCCTGTACTTTTATCTCGGAAAGAAAAGGAAACTATTTTGTCTTTTTTGGAAACTTCTAATTCTTGTATGTATTTTTTAAAAAGGAAAGGTGTTACTACACCATGGCAAATTAGATCTACACAAATAAGATTTTCATATTCTTTGTTTAAAAAAGATTTTAAGCCACTTACTTGACAAGGAGTTCCTACAAACAATATCTTTTTATGAGGTACTTCTTTTTTTATATATGAAAAAATAGAACCTAAATTACTTTGTAAATATTTTGATCCTTTTAGTGGTTCTAATTCTTCTCTTTTTTCTATTGCAACATGTTTTAATTTCATTTGTTCATCTAGCATGGCTCCTACGACGATGCCATTTTCTTTTAACACGCTATTTGCAAGTAATGGAAAGATACCACCTGATGAAGTATTTTTTTCTATTTCGTTGGCATATCCTACAAAACATTTCCCTTGAAATTCTTTTTCTTTTTTTGAAAGAATTGGACAAGCTTTTTTACATAGACCACAAGATATACATTTTTCTTTTTGAATCTTTGGATACAAAAACCCTATTTCATTTTCAACCATTTCAATCGCGTTTTTAGGACATATGTTTTGGCATGCAGTGCAACCTGTACAAAGTTTAGAATTTACTATCTCTTTCATTTTGTCACCTTCTAATTTTTTTTACTATTCCCAGTATTAATGATTTTTCATATGGATTCATAATTTGTATTGCGATAAATGCATAAAGTAACACAAATAAGCTACCATAGCATAATAAGTTCCAGATACCTTCTAAAATAAGTACTTTTTCTACTACTAAAATGATTCCAATTGGAAGTAATAATGGTAATGCTAGTTTTAAAATCTCTTTCCAAAATTTTAAGACATTTATATGAACTTTTTTAAAATAATAAATATTCATAATTATTACATTTCCTATTAATAAAGCTATAGAAGTTCCTAATGCTGAGCCTACTCCTCCATATTCTTTAGCTAGAAAGATGCTTATAACAACATTGAATATTGCTAAAAATACATAAAGGATACTACGAAAATGATATAAGTTTTTGGCTTGTAAAATACTTAATCCAATATTTTGAATAATGGCTAAACTTAAAGGAATAATTAAAATTAATGTTATATAATACGATGTATGATATTGTGGGCCTACCCAAAGTTCTATAAAATTTTTGCCAAATAATGAAAAGCCACTTACTAATAAAAATATAAAATAGAATTGAAGTCTACCGATTTTAATAAATTCATTTGATAGTTCTTCTTCCTTACAATTTTGTGCAATCATTTTTGTAATTTTAGGTAGAAACACACTATTTACTGAAGAAGATAGACTTACAAATAAATTATTTATTTGACTTGCTACTGCATATAAAGATACGGCTACAGTTCCTGATACAGCTCCTAAAATAAACTGGTCTACACTACAATTTATTTTATCGACAATAGTTCCTAAAAAAATGAAGAAAGAATAAGAAAAAATTTTCCAAAATAACTTTTTATCAAATCCTAAAAATTTTATCTTAAGTTTTAAATTTTTCTTACAATATATATAATTAGAGGCTAATACAAATAAATTCACTCCTGTTATAACTAGTGTTAGTGAAATTGATTTATACCCTAAAAATAACAACGGAAGCATTAGAAGTGGTTTTAATAAAGCACTTAAAATGGCAATTCCTTTTTGAAAAACAAATTTTTCGTATGCACTTATTATGGATGCATAAATGCTCAGGGGAAACGTAACTGATAGATTAAATGTTAATATTAACATCATTATTTTAGCTTTTTCTATTTCAACAGAATTCATTGAATTACCAAACATAGTAGGAACTTGAAAATAAAGAATCAATCCTAAAATGCTCGCAAAAACACCAATGGCACAAAACAAAAGAAAAAACATTCCATGTAATTTTTTCATTTCCTCTTCTTTTTTTTGAGCTCGATATTTTGCAGTATAAATGACAATAGCGTTACTAAATCCTAAATCTAGTACTGTTAAATATCCGATTAAGGATGAGACTAAGGAATATAGTCCATATTCACTTTGCCCTAGATGACTTGTTAAAAAAGGAGTATATAAGAGTTGTAAAAATGTATTTATAATAATTGCAACATAAGATAGTATCACACCAATTTTACGTTCTTTTCCTTCCATTTTTTACTCCTCCTTCAAATACTTTTCTAAAAATTGAAGACTTTTTCTTTTTTCTTTTTCTAAAATAGATGCTATTTTTTCTTTCTCTACTGGAATTTTTTCTATTTCGGAAGAAAATATATGCTTTTCTAAATGAAATTTTGTTAAAAGAGTTTCTATACGAGAATTCATGTTTTTCATTTTGTCTTCTCTTTCAAAAACAAGAAATGGTGTCGAAAATAAAATTGCAAATACAGCAGAATGAAATGAATCTGTAAGTATTAATTCAGCATGCTCTTCTAAATATAAAAATTCACTTGGTCCTAGTTCATAATATTCATTATTTTTATCTATTAATGAGACGATTTCATAATTATTTTGCTTGGCAAAAATTTCAATTTTTATTTTTCTTTCTTTTGATATTGTTCCTAAAAAATATGTTAGAATATATTTCTTTCTTGGAAAATTTTTAGGTTTGTGGCTTATTTTTTCCCATTCTTCTTGTTGTAGTAACATTGTTGGATCTAGTAATACCTCACTAGTAAGTCCTGTTACATTTTTGATAATCTCTTTTCCTTTTTCTTCTCTTACTGAAATTGCAGTCAAGTGTTCTAAATATTTTTTATAATTCTTTTCTTTTTCTTTTATGATATTATCTATTCCAAAGCTTGCTGAAAACGATATTACTGGCTTTGATTTTATGAAATAACCAAAATTGGCTTTATCATTTTCTTTAAAAGAAGAATTCCAGATTTGATCACTTCCACAAATGAAAAGATCATAATTTTTATATTTTTTTTCTCTACTCCAATTTGTAATTGTATGATGAGAAAAATTAATATATTGTTCATTAAATTTTTGAAAGTTTCTATCTCTTTTTGTTTTTCTTTCTTTTTTAAGTTTTTTCCTTAAAGAATAAATAATCGTTGAGGAATTATTATGTAATGTTTCACAATGACAATTAAAGTTTTTTTCTATAAAATATTGGGTTGCATAGTTTTGTAATCTATTTCCATAATTGGCTCCATTTGTGATAGTTATAATTGCAACTTTCATAGATCATAAATCCTTTCTAATACTTTTATATTTTCTTTTATATCAAATTCTTTTGAGTTAATCTTTTTTCGAGAATAGTTTTTTTCATATTCTAAAATTTTTTGAACCCATAATTCTTTGTTTAGACTTAATCTTTCTAAGATATTTTCTTTTATATCTACTGATTCTGGTACTGAATCACTTACTAATGTAATTAGTCCATTATACTGTGATTCTACTGCAGATATACCAAGTCCTTCATATTTAGAAGGTAACACGAATAGATCAAATGCATGGTAGTAATCTTGAACATTTATAATGCTACCTAGAAATATAATTGAATTTTCTAAATGATATTCTTTTGATTTTTCTTTTAATTCTTTTAATAATGGGCCATCCCCTATTACTAACCAAACAATGTTTTTTTTCTTTTCTGTTAATTCTTTTAATACTTCTATAAAAAAGAAATGGTTTTTTTCTTCTGAAATTCTGGCCACACTTCCGATTACAAAGCTGCTATTTAAGGCAAGTTCTTCTCTTTTTTCTTTTCGTTTTTGCTCATCAAAAGTAAATTTATTTTTCACTATTCCGTTTTTTAAAATGATGCTTTTTTGATAATTTCTTTGAAACAACCATTGAGCTGCTTCTTTAGAACACGCGACAAAATGAGTTGAGTATTTTTCTGTTTTGTAACTTTTTATTCTTTTTAAGAATTTTATTATCTTAGATGATGGTCTCGCAACATGGGAATGGGAAATACGTATTTTAATAGAGCTTTTTTTCGCAACTTTTTGGAAGTTTCCCATATCTTTATAATTATGAACATGCACGATATCAAATTTTTCTTTTTTTAAAAATTGTTCTACTAATTTCCAATACTGGTCTTGTTTGGGAATTTTTATTATTGGTATTCCAAGATTTTTAAAAACTTCCTCACCACTTCCATTTTCTTCTGTTAGTATTTGAAATGTATATTTCTTATTCAACTGGGTTATTATCGTTTCTATTACTTTTTCAGTTCCCCCAATATTCAATTTGGGATAAACATGAAGGATTTTTTTCATTTAATCACCATATTTCTTTTTCCAATATTTATATAGTAACACACTTGGAAATGTCATTATTAGTTTAAGCAACCCTCGTTTTTCTTTTCCTTTATAATTTGCAAATTTACTATAAGTTAAAAATAACAGCATGTTTTTGGCTCTCACTTTTAATGTATAGCAAGAATCTAAATATTCATACGCATGATACATCCCTGCATATGGATTTTTGATACGAAGTTTTCTTCCACTTTTTGATAAGCCATCTTCTAAATATTCACACAAATATAATATTTCATCGATAAATACATAGTTATATTCTTTACCAATTCGACTCCATAAAAAACCTTCTGCTAGAAATTTTTCTTGTCCTAATTTTGGGAATGTATAGTTTTTTAATATCCGAGTATAAAATACTTCACATTTATCACCAGTAAAACCTCGATTGATAATATATTCATTATAATTTTCTATAAATTCTTCTTTTTGATAATGCGATGTCACAGGTTCTTTTTCATTATAACCTTTTAAAAAACAAAATCCACAAATCGTATTGTTTTTTTCATATTTTTTTTCAAAAAAAGCAATTCTTTTTAACGCATTTTTTACTAAAGTATCATCAGAATCAACACATAAAAATATGTCTCCTTTTGCTAGCTCTATTCCTTTGTTGAATGCTATATGTTTTCCGTTGTTTGGTTGACTTATAAAACGAATCGTTATTCTTTGTTCTTTTTTTATTTTTTCTAAGTAGTTTATTGTATCATCTGTGGACCCATCATCTACAATCAACCATTCAAAATCTTGATACGATTGTTGTTTTAGGCTTTCATATAGTTTTTTTAATTTCTCACATCGATTATATGTTGGTGTAAATATAGTAATCATACTACTCCTCCCTGATATTTACCTTTTCTATTATATAACTTTGATAATCTCTTAATGAACCTCCATCATAGTTATAAATATAGCGAATATATCCAGCAAAGCAAAATAAAATTGTTATTAAATAAAATAATTGTTTGTCTTTCTCTGGATAAAGTTTGTAAATATAGCTTAACACAAAAGCCATAAATATTGCAAAATAATCACGTAGACGAATCATGATTTCAAAGCTTCGGAAAAAAGTTACAATTGGTATTAAAAGTAAAAAAAGATGAATAAAAAGCTTTTGCTCTTTGTTTTGATATATTTCATCAAAGTTTAAAATTAATAAAAAGATTATTCCATAGCATTCTAAAACATTTAATATGTTAACTGATACAATATCGGTAAAATATTGATCTACTTTTTCGAGCATTATTGAACTATTTGCAAAAAGTTGCTGTAATAAATTTATTGGATTAAATACATATATGCCCATTATATTCAATAAAAATAATAGGAAAAAGATCAGAGAATAAAGAATGAGTGATTTTTTTGTAAACTTTATTTTTCCTATAAAATATAAAGGTAATAAAAATAAGGCACTGCTATGTATAAAACAGCAAGGAAATATGATTGCATAATAGGAAAACCATTTTTTTTCAAAAATGTATTTTAAAGAAAAGAAGAATAATACAAGTACTATGGATTGTCTTAAACTTACAAATGTATTAAAGATAAATAATTTATAAAGAAAAATGATTAAAATATATCCAAAGTTTAATTTATATCTTTTTAATGCAATATAAAACATTACATAAAAGAATATAGAATGAATAAGTGTAAATCCATAAAAATTAAAGCCTAAAGTTTTTATAAAAGAATTTATAAATAAATAACCAATTTCTGTTCCATATAAATTAGTTGTTTGAAAAGTAAATTGGTTTAGATATGGTGCATTTCGAAAAATATCTTCATATATATCATAGTCATATCCTCCTAAGCGATAGCGTGTTCCAGAAAAAAGAATTAAAACAATTAAAACTAAAATTTCCATTCCTTTTTCTAGATTTGTCCCTTTGTAACGTTCCATTATTAACATTGAAACTAACACAAAGGCAAATAATAATATATACCATATCATATAACACACTTCCTACTCTTCATAGATTTCTTTTATTTTCTTTTTATATTCTTCTTTATTAGTATACTTGTTTAAATCTATTTTTTCAAATCTTTTTTCTTCTAAAATTGTATGTAATTTTTCAACATATTCTTTTCTTTCTTTACAAATGTACCATGGACAATCAGAAAATATTTCTCTTAGTCCTCCCACTCCACTATTTAAAACAGGACATTTTAAAATCATAGATTCTACTGCTGTTAAACCAAATCCTTCATAAATGGATGGCATTATTATACATTTACATTGCTTTATAATTTTAAAGGGATTTTCTTGAAATCCTAAAAATTCAAATGTCGATTTAAACTTCATATTTTTTATTAGAGTTTTACATTCCTCTTTTAACTCTCCATCTCCAACAAAACAAACAGATAATTTTTTGGAATATTTTTTTTCATATTCTTTGATTATTTGTAAAAATTCCATTGGATTTTTTGGTTTTACTATTCTTCCAAAAAAAGCAACGTCAAAATGATTCCAATATGGTTCTTTGGCTAAGTTTAAAACAGTTTCTTTTTCTACTATATTTTGTAATTCTATACATTTTTGGGCAATGGACTTTTGATAGACACATTCTTTTAAAAGTGAGGAAGAAACTAAGATAATTTTTTGAAAATTGTTAGAACATATGCGAAATAATAATGATTTTGCACTCCATTTTTTCATCCATAATGGATTTTGATGCAATTGACAAATTTTTTTAAATTGACCTTTTATGCCATTTACTAGACAACTTGCTCGAAAGTCATGAGCATGTACAATGTCTGGTTTTAATTCTTTTATCGCTCTTTTGATTTCTTTTTTTGATAATTTTTCCAAAGGAAAAAAAGGAACATTTCGAGATTCTAATATTTCTTTGATTGGGCCATTTGGACAGCAATATATTGAATTGTAATCTTTTGTATTATCAATGATAGTTAATATTACGTTTTCTGCACCAGAATATTTATTACTTTTTAAAACATGTAATACTGTCTTCTTTTGTTGGTAAATAGAAATCATTTCTTTTAAGATTTTCTCTAATTGATACTTTTCACTTTCTTTTTTACTATTTTGTTGCATTTTTTGATATAAGTCTTTCTTTTGGTATAACAATTCTATTGCGTTTATAAGCTCTATTTTGTTTGAAATTAAAAAACCAGTTTCCTCATTTTTTATTAAATCTCTTTGCCCTCGAACATCTGTTGCGACAACTGGTAAGGATGAAGTCATAGCTTCCATGATATTCACAGCCAAGCCTTCTCTTTGACTCGTGGCAACAGCAAGGTTTGATATTTTTAATAGTTGAGGAATATCTTTTCGAAATCCTAAAAAATGAATCTTAGATTCTAATTTTTTTTCTAACACAAGTTTTTGATAATATCCATTATACGAATCTAATCCTGGAAGTAATAAATGAATGTTAGGTATTTTATTTACTAATTCTTCCATTGCCTCGATTAATAAAATTTGATTTTTATTTTTGTTTAGTTCTGCTGGATAAATTAAAACAAAATCTTCCATATTAAGTCCAAGAGAGGAACGTATTTCTTTTTGTTTTTCTGGTGACATTTCAAAATTAAATTTTTCTTGGTCTATTCCTACTCCAGGAACATATTCGACATTACATTTTTTAAACTTTCTTTTTGCAAGATTATAGTCTTCTTTATTAATTAAAATTAAAGTGTCTGTATATTTTGACAAATATTTTTCTACTGGATAATATAAAAGCCAATTTTTGATACTTGCTCCTTTATAAAAATGAAGGCCATGGGCCATATAAATTAGGCGTGGCTTTTTGCCCTTCATTTTTTTACATGCAAAACGAGTTACAACACTCCCCATTGGAGTATTTGTATGGATTAGTTCATATCGTTCTTTTTCTAATATTTTTCTTAATTTTTGTATTGCTTTGATATTATTAATTTTTAGGGGATTTCTTTCAAACGGAATTTGATATTTTTTGTCGCAGTAAGGAATCGTCCTGACCCCTCCCCCAGTCGCGACATGAACTTCATATCCAAGTGATTTAAAATATTTTAAAAAAGGAAGATGAAAAGCCAATATATGAGAATCTACGGTTGCTGTAAATAAAACTTTTTTCATTTTTTCACCTATGCTGTTGCTTTCTCTTCTATAAATTGTCCTTTTAATTCTTCTAATTCATTTTTGATACCACTTTTGGGCATTTCGGCCCCTTGTTTTGACAAAACTGTTTTTACTGTTCCAAATATTACTTTTAAATCCATTAAAAGTGACATATGGTCTACATAGTATACATCTAAGTTGATTTTCTCTTTTATTGATAAATCATTTCGACCACTTGCTTGAGCAAGACCAGTAATTCCTGGTAATACCTCTAAGCGTCTTTTCTGATTTTTGGTAAAATATTTTGAATAATCGGTAATCCAAGGTCGAGGTCCAATAAAAGACATCTCTCCTTTTATAATATTAAACAATTGAGGTAATTCATCTAAACTTGCAGAACGAATAATTTTACCAACAGTAGTTAATTTATTTTCTGTTTCAAAGTTATGAACATCATTATTGCATGTCATACTTCTAAATTTGTACATTTTAAATTCTTTGCCATTTTTTCCACTTCTTATTTGTACAAATATTACTGGTCCTTTACTGTCTAACTTTATTGCAATTGCTATTATTAGCATAATAGGAAAAAAGATAACGAGTAACAGACAAGCAAATATAAAATCTAATAATCTTTTGAATACTTCATACATCTTAAAAACACATCCTATCTTCGATTATTTTAACATATCTTTTTTTGAAATGCATTAATTTTTACATAAAATTGTCAAAAAAAAATGAACACAAGTTCATTTTACTCATAATAATGATAGTATCTATCTTTTCTTGGTTCCATACGGTTTACAATCACACCTGCAATTTTATTGTGAAACTGTTCTAAGCTTTTATTTGTATTTTGTAATTCTTCCATTTTTGTTTTTTTGTAAGCACTTACAACTACTATTTTATCTACTAATTCTGACATGATCGCTGAATCTGAAATACCACATAAAGGTGCTCCATCAAATATAACTAAATCATATGATTTTTTTAATAATTCAATTAATTTACGATTTTTTTCACTTGTTAAGATTTCACTTGGATTACTTGGAACTATTCCTCTTGTTATTACTGATAAATTTTTGATCTCTGTTTTTTGAATATAATTTTTGTATTCTTCTTTTACATTTTTCATTAATAAGTGGGAAAGTCCTTTATCATTTTCTAAATTGAAAATTTTATGCATTCGTCCTCTTCTCATATCACAATCTACAATTAATACTTTATTGCCTATTTGAGCAAAAGCTGCAGCTAAATTGGCACTTAAGAAACTTTTTCCTTCTCCTGCTACTGAACTTGTTATTAAAACGCTTTTTAAGTCTGTATCTAATGCTGAAAATAATAAGTTGGTTCGAACATTTTTAATTGTTTCACTTAAACTTGAATGTGGTTTTTGATTTACAATCAATTCATTTTCTAATTTTGTTTCAGGCATAGCTCCTAATATTGATAATCCTGTTTTTTCTTCTACTTCTTCTGGACTCTTTATTGTTGTGTCAAAATAGTAAATGATGAAGATAATAATACATGATAATGCAATTCCTGCTATCGCACTGTAAATGATTTGTTTTGTGATATTAATATTAAATGGGATAGAAGCAACTTCCCCTTCATCAATTACAGTTACATTTTCGATTTTATAAATTTTTACAATTTCACTACTAAAAACTTTGGCTATTTCATCGGCTATACTTTTAGCTAAAACTGGTGTTTCGTATTCTACTGTAATACGTATTACTTCTGTATCTTTTTCGTTAGACACTTTTACTGCTTTATTTAACTCATTGAAACTGATCTGTAAATTTAAATTACGAATTACTTGATTTAATATTCTTTTACTTTTAATAATAATTCGATATGTAGAAACCAGTTTTTGGTTTAATGCAATTTCATTTTGAGTTATTCCAGCTGACTCACTTTCGTTTGTTCTTGCTAGAGCAATTGTTGTATATGATTGATACAATGGCGTTTTAAATAAAATCACATAAATACACGATGTTACAACAGTTATTACTGTAATAATAAATAAGATTAATAATTTTCCTCTATAATACTCTAATAATTCTTTTAAATTGCTTTTTTCCATAAACTTCACCTACCATGTTATTATAGTATATTTCTATTTATGGAAGCAAGTGAAGTTTACACTATTTTTTTTTGTTTACACTATATTTTATTTGTTCTAAATTTTTTTCTTCTCTACCTGCAGCTTTTAACATACACCAAAAGACAAATACAGAGAGGGATAAAAAAAGATAAATCATAATACATGGCCTTCTTTCTGGATAAAAATTTTATTAGTACATAGTATGCCACAGAAAGAAAAAAAAATACAGCAAAAAAAGACTTTTTATAAAATCTTTTCTATTCACATGCTGTTTTTGAGGCTTTTTTTATTCGAAATGTTAAAAATATACTTCCTATTATACATAGTAATATAGATGTTTTTGTGATTCCTTCTAATATTTTTAGAATATAAATTTTTAAAAATTCAGAAAAAACAGGATGTAATATTAATATATGTTCTATATCTATTTCTGTTTTTATATAAAAAACTATAAAATATAAGAAGAAAGAAATTGATATCCAAGGAATGCTTTCTTTTTTCTTTTTTAAATATAGAAATAATATTATACATAAAAGAAACAGTCCTAATACAATTTTATATAAATAAGAATTTATTTTATTTACACTATAAAATATGGTATTTGAATATTGATATAAGTCTATTTCTTCTTGATATACTTGAATTAGTTGATTGGCAAATTTTTTTAAAGATTCTTCTTCTGCTACTAATTGTTTTTCTTGTAAATATTTTTCTATATTATTTGTTAATTTTTGTTCTATTTTTTCTGTTTCTATTTTCTCTTCTATTCCATTTACTTTTTTTTCTATTTCTATATAAATATCTTCTTCTGTAAAAATGTTTTCTAATATTTTTTCTTCAAATCCTGATTGATTCATATAATTTTTCATTTCTTCTTTTATTGAAATGGAAAGATTCTTAAAATACGAAGCATTTTTCATTTCTTGTAACAGAATTTTTTTATTGGTAAAAAGAAACATAAGGCTACATAATAAGAAAACACTAAACAAAAAGAAGAAAGTAAATTTTAAAACAAAATTTATTTTTTTACTCATATATATCCTCTATTCTAGTAGCATATACAATATATCTTTTATTTGTATAGCCAAGTGAAGTCACAGGATAGCATGTATATAAAATTAAAACTTCTGATTCATTTTGGAGTGGAAAGCTCGCTAAGTCACTTTCAGAAATTATTTTTGTTTCTGTTACTTGATAATAAAATGTTCCATATAAGGTTTCTACTTCTATTTTATCTTCTATATTTATGTTAGGTAATTCTCGAAAAAAACCTGTATTATTATGTCCTGCAAAAATTATAGTTCCACCTTCTCCAGGAAAATAAGATCCTGCATAATGCCCTACCCCATATCTTAAAATGTCCATTGAATCTCCATGATAGATAGGTAGTTCTACATTAATTGTGGGAATTTTTAAATTTCCATATTTTTCTTTATAGTTTGGATAATGATCTAATCTTTTTTTTATTTCGTTGTATGTAATGGGTTGACTTTTTTTATTTTCTACAATAGCAATTTTATTTATAAGCGAGATCCCAAAGCGAATCTCTTTAGAATAAAGCCAAGAAATTAAAAGAATTATACTAGCACAGAAGAAAAAAGAAAGAGCAATTTCTTTTAAAATCTCTTTCCCAATTTTTTTCATTTTTTTATACATTTTCTTTTTTCTTTCTTATCATTGTCCAAAAACCAAGGAAGACTATTCCTAAAGAACCCATTACATATATATTTCCACGTCCAGTTTGTTTTACTAAAAAAGTTACTCTAGTAAATTCTGTTCCATCTAAATTATAAATAATAATTGTATTTTTAGATACTGTAGCTTTTACAGAAGTTTTAGAAGAAATATCATTTACAATTGGTATTAATTTGCTTTTTTGAGAAATTGTTACTTCCTCTATTGAACGAATTGGTTCAGATTTTAGTATTTCTATCGCTTCATCAAATTTCTCTGAAATATAATCCATGTCACTTTCACTTAACTCATTTTGGTTTAAATATCTTTCTAATTGGACTAAATGATCTTTGCTTGCTTTAAATTCATATCCATTTATATTATATGTTTGGGATAATTTTTCTGTAAATTGTTCTTTTGTCATTGCATTTATACTTTGCATGCATCCAAGCGAAAGAATTAGAAGCAATATTAAAATTTTTTTCATTTTATCACCCTATCCTTATTTTATATTCTTTTTGAATATTATACAAGTATTTTTTTATTTTAACCATTTTTTTCCAATTGTTTTTGTTTTTTTTCTTTGTTATACTTTTTACGAACAAACGTTTTAGGAGGATTGTTTTTATGAATCGTCATATTTTATGTATAGATTTAAAAAGTTTTTTTGCTTCTGTAGAATGTATTGACCGTGGTTTAGATCCTTTTACTACTCCACTTGTTGTCGCGAATAAAAGTCAAGGGAATGGAGCGATTACGCTTGCTGTTACTCCTTTATTAAAGAAATTTGGTATTAAAGGTCGAACTAGACTTTATGATATTCCCAAACATATTTCTTATCACATTGTAAATCCAAGGATGAAGCGATATACCATTGTTTCAAAAGAAATTATTCAAATATATTTAGATTTTGTAAGTCAAGATGATTTGCATATTTATTCGATTGATGAATGTTTTTTAGATGTTACAAATTATTTAAACCTTTATAAAATGAATGAAGTTCAATTAGCTGCAACAATTTTGAAAACAATTAAAGAAAAAACAGGTCTTACTGCAACATGTGGAATTGGAGAAAATATGCTTCTTGCTAAGTTATCTATGGATATCGAAGCAAAACATAATTCTTCTTACATCGCGAAATGGTCTTTAGAGGATATTGAATCTAAACTTTGGCCTATTAAACCTTTATCTAAAATGTGGGGAATTGGATTTAGGTTGGAAAAAAGATTAAATAATTTAGGAATTTATACAATCGGTGATTTGGCTCATTTTGATATTTCTATTTTAAAAAAAAGGTTTGGAATATTAGGCGTAGAATTATGGTATCATGCAAATGGAATAGATGATGCAATCATTTCTGATTTTAAAAGAAATCCAAAAGAGAAATCAATTAGTCATAGTCAAGTTTTATTAAAAAATTATTATGGCGATACTATTTTATTAATTCTTAGAGAAATGATTGATGTTTTGGTTGCGCGTTTACAGGAAAATCATTTTGAAACTTCTTGTATTTATCTTGGTATAACTTATTCGAAAGAGTTTGGGGGAGGTTTTGCTCATTCTTGTAAATTGGAACATTCTACAGATTTAGTAAGTGAGCTTTATGAATTATTTTCTCATTTATTTGAAGCATTTTATGATGGATTTAGTCCTATTCGAAAAGTTTCTATTTCTTTTTCAAAGCTTTCTAAAAGTATGGGATATCAATTAAATTTATTCGATTCTTGTGATCATCAAGAAAAAGAAGAACTTCTTTTAAGTACAATTTATGATATAAAAAAGAAATTTGGAAAAAATAGTTTAAATCACGCTTCTAGTTTACTTTCTTACTCTACTATTCGTCATAGAAATGAAACAATTGGAGGTCATCATGAATAATCGTGGTTAGATTCGCTGGGCTCCTTTTCAGTCTATTTTAAATGTTAATGATACAATGGAGGAATTAGAAAGAAAAAGAAATAAAACTTCGAAGCCTATTTTGTCTACCGATGAATTAGAACAACTAGAAAGAAAAATTTTAAATGCCTTTCATACTCGTTCATTTATAGAAGTTACATATTATTATCAGGGAATAATATACAAAAAAAAGGGAGTTATTTCTCATATTTCTCAAAATGATTTTAAAGTTTATTTTATAGATCATACTTCTTTATATTTTGAACAATTATTAAATGTTATTTTTATTTAATTCTTCTTTGGAGTTTATCTGTGTAATAAGTTAATCTCTCTAATGTTAATTTCTTTTGATAAAAATCAGAAATTATTTCATCAGTAAAGCCATTTTGAATTAAAATTTCACTCATTATTACCTCTTCTGCTTCCAAAAACTCTTCTTCTATACTTTTTTTCGCTAATAATTCAAAAAATAAAATTCCTAATCCTAACTCTACCCTTTGTTTAAAGATATTGGAAAAATTTTCTGTATAAATTGTTGACTTTCCTTCTAAATCAACAATTTCAGGATTAAAATTCCAACGAAAAAGAATATTAGTATTTTTGCTTTCAAATGTTGGCTTTTGACAAATGTCGACATGATAAATATTATTGTCTATTAGTTCTTCTATTTTTAGAAGAATTTTTTTTAAAATTTGAAGCCTTGTTTTTTGATTAAATAGTCTTGTATTAAATATATTAGTAGACAACGAATGATATTTTAAGATACATCCTTTTAACCTTTTATCTACATATAAAATTCCTAAAGGTAATGTAGTTAATTTTATATTTTTTGTCTCAAAATGGCATTTTCTAATGCTTCTTCTTTAAAAAGCCTTACATTTTCTTCATTATAAAATAAAGGATATCTTTCGGGTGTAATTTGAAGGTGATTTTTAATAGATATTTTGGATATATTTACTCCTTCAGAATCATAAATTTTCGGGAATTGTAAATTTATTTGATTTTCAAAATCATGATAAACTTTATAAACTAATCCTTGTCCCACATAAAATAATGTTCCCTCAGTTCCTCTACCTATTATAGGACATTTTGTTCGTAATGATTTTAATTCTTTGTTTGATAAATAAACATTTTTACTTTCCATGAAATCTTCCTTTTTGATTTAATATTATAACATAAAAAAAGAAAAAATTATTTCTTTTTCTTTTCTGGTTTAACAATTTTTTCTTTTACTTTTTCTCTATTTTCTTTTGTATAACCAATTAAAGCATTTGTACTTCTTTCAGCAACAGTTTCTAAAATTTCATTAAAAACATCATTTGCTTTTTTTGTCAATGCAGTTAATGTAGCTATTGTATGATTTTTACCATCTTTCGTCATAACTTGGATACTTTGTTGGGACTTAATTCCATTTTGACGTAATTCAAATTTATAGACCCATATTACTTCTTTGTAAGGAATTGCTTCAAATGTTGACATAAAATTAACAATATAATTTTTTGTTAGATATGTATGAGCATTTTTATAATAGAATGCTTCTGGATCATTCATTTCTTTATCAATTTTTTGTCTTTCTTCTGGTTCTAATCTTTCTACTTTTTTCTTAAATCTTCTTACAGCAAGACCACCAGCTACTGTGAAGGCAAATCCAAAAATCATAACTAAGCCAGCAATTACATAAGCAATGTCAGCATTATTTAAGTCTTGAGCTTCTAAATCAATATATACTGCTCCAAACCATGAATCAAAGTCAGATACTTTTAATTGTTTGTCTTTATCTACACCTTCATTGTAATACTCAATTGCCAATTTTTTAATATCAGATGGAACTTTTTTAGTGATTCCTGTAATACGAATTGGATTTTCTTCTGAAGCATTTTTAAATTGATTTACTTTGCTTTTATTCATTTTAATTACATAGAAATAATCTTTATCTAATGCAAAGTAGAACTCTGAAGGATCTCCTTTGTAATAAGCAAAATTATATAATTCGTCTACTACATCAATATATCCTTTTTTCTTTTCTACAGGATTATTTATAATTATTTCATGCAGAGATTCTCCCTCTGTATCTCCTTTAAAATATCCCCAACAAATAATAGCTACTGCTAATACATAGAAAAATAGTCCAATAAATAGCATATTTTTAAATTTGCTATATTCTTTTCCAACTTTTTCATTTGAAAAATCTTTCATTTAAACTCAAACTCCTTTTCTTTTACTATTATAGTTCTATCTTTTAAAAAAATCTACTATTTTTTTTATTTTTTATATGTTTGGAAATGGAAATATTTTTCTTTCTTCATAAATTTGCAAAAAAATCGTTATTTTTTCTAAAAAATACTTGAAACCTCAAAATTTATATGATAAGATGTATTTGTTCTTGGGGGACTAGCTCAGTTGGCTAGAGCATCTGCCCTGCACGCAGAGGGTCGCGGGTTCGAGTCCCACGTCCTCCACCAGAATGATATAAAACTCAAATTTTGAGTATTAAATAAATCGACTTTTTTAAGAAGTCGTTTTTATGTTATTATTATTTAATATTGCATTGAGAGTTGTCTAATTAATTACTTCACCTAAAACATTATTAAATAAATTTCTGAATTTTCTTTTTTAGACATATATAAAACGACTTGTTTGAAAAGTCGTTTTTGCTTTTTTATAAGAATATAAATGAGGGAATGAAAAAAACAATTATTTTATTTCTATCGCATCTATGGATTGACCATATATACCAGCATATCCAGAAGATGTGTCATTATAATTAGTTACCCATGGTAGCCAACTACCATTTCTTAAGTGAGCTCGGTAAGTTGCGTTTTCGATTTGAATGCCATCTATATCATTTCCTAAATTTCCAGCATAATCATTTCTATTTTGCACCCATGGTAACCAAATTCCTTTTCTCTTGTCATGAACACGAAGTCGATAAGAATCTGCATAGACTCCACCTATGGCATTTCCAAAGTTTCCTGCGTAGTCGCCATTTCCTACTACAACATTTGGAAGCCATCTTTTTTTTACATTGTCATATGTTTGATAATAAAGGCTTTTTTCTTTTTTTGGTAAATCTTTATTTAAATATGGTGTAGGATCGATTCTTCTATCATATGAATTTCTAATTTCAAAATGCAAATGAACTCCATATGCATTTCCTGAATTACCCATATATCCTAATTTTTGACCTTTGGTAACTTTTTCTCCTTTATGAACATATACTGATTGTAGATGAGCATACAAAGTATAATATCCATCTTGATGTTTTATTTTGACAAAATTTCCATAACTTCTGTTTCCTGTAGATCCAGGCTCATTTGGAACTCCAGTTTGTATCATTACAACTTCTCCATCGCTATGGGCTATAATTGTGTCTGTTTGATACCATTTTTTGACAATATCTAATGCCTCATGAACATTTTTTCGATAAGGATTGGTTATCTGATCTTCCCCATCTAATAATATTCGACTCATATTTTTCTCCTTTCAATATAATCTATGAGCTTTTTTTGTTTTTGGCTGTTTCTTTGTCACATAAATAAAAATTTGGCATATAAAAAAGACTTATTTCTTTTCATTATGTGAAATTACAGTAATAAGTCCTTTTTCTAGTTCTTCTAAAGCTCTTCCAATTGTACGCTTGTTTGTATATTCTTTTTCTGCCATTTGATAATGATTATTTTCTAACATTTGTTTACTACGTATAGAAGCTACATGTACCAATTTATATTTAGAATCAACAATTGTAAGTAGCTTGTCAATAGAAGGGTCTAGCATAATATCACGTCCTTACATTAATATCATACTAAAAAAAGAAAGTTTCATACAACCTTTATACACTTTTTTTGACAATCAATTTACAACTTTTTCATTTACAAGTTCTCTCAAATTATTTAAAATTTCTACCATTGCCCATGTATCTTGTTGACAATAAATCTTTAAAGCTTCTTTTTTCAATTGTAATTCTTCTTTGCTTCTTTTTTTATAGTTTGCATATTCGACAATAGCTTCTGTTCCATTTTGAATAGTTAAATCTTTATAACTTAAATCACTAAATACTGGTAATGTTTTTTTGATTGAAAACGAGCCACTTAATCTTTCATCATAAAAATTCATTGTTTCTAATTCTTTTCCTTTAAACCCTATACTACTATAAAACTCTTTTTTGTTATCTAATAGCCATATTAAATCAAATCCTCTTTGATAAAGTTTCATTAATGGTTCTTTGTATTGTGGAAAAATTTGAGCCATTTCTTTTATTCTTGCTTTTTCAAAAGCAACATTTTGAGCAAATAAAGTTCCTTTTTCTGGATCGATGTGTTTTAACATTTGAATAATCATTTCTTCTCTTTCATCTTCCATTGTATCTGCTAAGAAGATTATGTTATCTTTTTCTTTATCACATTCTCCAGGACTATGTTCTATATGAAGACTAAATTCAAAAGGGCTTTGGATATATGGCCATTCTCCTTTGAATCTTGGAACTGGACAAGGAAACGTTTCAAAGTCTAAATGATAAATTGGATATTCTAACTCTTTTAATGCAGCTCGTATTTTTTCTTTATGAATAAATTGGGTATGATTTTTTGTACATTCTCTTTGAATTTTATGATTCTCTCTTTTGATCCAATCTTCAGGAACATCTAATAGATTAAGATAGTTTTCATTAATTAGTTCTAATCCTTTTATTTTTGTTTTGTCTTCTTTTAAAAATCCAAAGCCATTTCGAATGTAAGATAAACTACTATTTTTTTCAGGAATATGATTTCCACAGACAGCTTTGAAATATTTACATTCTGTATTTTTTTTATATCCACAGTATTCCCCTAGAGGACATTTAGATGCATCTAATTTTTTTAAATTTTCTTCCAATTTTCTTTGCTCTTTTGTAATAATTTTTAAATATTCTTTAGTAATGGTATCGAAAGAGAAAAACGTGATAAGTTCTTCTTTTTTTTCATCTTTATGATAATTTGGCTGTCCATCTTTGTATTCTCCATCAAAAATGTAATTTTGATTTAAAACTGCTAAATAATAATGAACTTTTGGAAGTAAATGGGTATGATTGGATTCTTTATATTCTCCTTCAATTATAAATCTTTGAACAGCAAGGTCATATATGTATTTTCCAAGCTCATATTTGTCTAATAATTTATTTTTTTCTTTTTCGTAATTTTCATAAGTCATTTCTTGTTCTAAAGGATAATCTTTTATTTCTCCTTTTAGATAATAAATGTTGTTTTTTTTCTGAAAAATGGAATACTTTTTTTCGCCTCTTTTTATGCTTGCTTGTAAATCTGTATATTTTTTGGAAGTAGTAGCTTTTACTTCTATGATATTTATTTCTTTTTCTGTTTCATTAAAAATATCAACATAACATAAGTAACGAATATTATTTTCTTTAAAATCAAAGGATGTTTGATCTTTGGTTTTGTTAGCATACGTACTTTTTCCACCAAATGTGATTTCTGAGATTCTTCCTGCTTCTTCTTCTACTTTCTTATAATAAGGCATCATTGCTTCTAATTGCTTATTTATTACATTAACTTTATCCTGATAAGACCCATCTTCACTCATTTCTCCCATAGATTCAATTAATTCTTCTAAATAATTTTCTTGTTCTTCTTTTTGATATTCTTCAAAACTTATATCTGAAAGTAATTTTTCTTTTTCAATATTTTCTAAAGCAACATATCTTTGACATCTTGTATAATTTATAAAGTTAGTTTTTGTTATTGCCATTATTCCACTATTTCTATATTATATTTTTTTGTTTGTTCATCATATGTTACTTTTAGTTTAGAATTTCGATAATCAAATTCTTCTATATCCATTAAGAAGCCAGCTTCAATTAAATCACTTCCATACAAGAATGATTCTTCTTTTTTAAATTTTTCAGAATTTTTTTTGGCATAATACTCTGCGGCGACTAATAAGGCATTATTTTTTAATTCAGAAGTTCTATTTTTATCATTTTTCTCTTCATAAGCAAAGCTTACACGAACTATTGCGAATGTGAAGACAACAGCTAGAATAGCGCTTAAAATTATTATCTCTTTTATGGCGTAACCATTTTTTTCTTTCATACAACACCACTACTTTCTTTTAATCATTATATCATAAAGAGTTTTTTTTTGTTATTTTTTATAAAAAAATGCAAAGTTTTTACTTTACATCCTTTATTGTTACTTCATAAGATCCATTTGGACTAGATACTTCCACTATTTCACCTTTTTTATGCCCCATAACGGCTACGCCAATTGGACTTTCGTTGGAAACTTTATTTTCAAGAGGTGCAGCTTCTAAAGAGCCCACAATAAGATATTCGTCTTCTTCTCCATCATCATAAATTACTGTTACATATGATCCAATTGATACAATATTCTTATCTTTGTTTTCTGCTATTGAACTATGTTCTAATTTATATTCAAGTTCTTTTATTCTTGCTTCCACTTGAGCTTGCTCATCTCTTGCTGAATCATAATCAGCATTCTCAGATAAATCTCCTTGAGCTCTTGCATCCTTTAAGTCTTTTATAATACGTGGACGAACCACATTCTTAAGTTCATTTAATTCATTCTCTAATTCTAAATACCCTTGTGGAGTTAATACTATTTTTTGTTTCATTTTTCATCACTTTCCTTAAAAAACATTTCCAAAACATATTACTATAAAAGTTATGGTTTGTCAAACACTTTTATTCGCATCATATCAAATTTTTCTAGTTCTTTTTCTACTTTTAAATGCACTATCATGTTTGGATGATTCGCTACTTCGATTGTTTCTCCATTTTCATTTTCTATTTTATGTATTTCATAAGTAAATGTTTCTAAATTTGGTCCAAAAAATTCCACAACATCTCCTATTTTAAAGTAGTTTCTTTGTTCTAATGTTACGATTTGGTTTTCTTTATCATAATCTAATACCAATCCTAAAAAATCTTGATTAGATACTTCTTCACGCCCTAGAAAATATTGTTCTTTTTCTGTTGGAAGGGTATGAAAAAATTGAGGTGTTGATTCTCTATTTGCACAACGATTTAATATTTTTAAATAATAATCTTTTTCTTCTTCTGTTAATGTGTTATTTTGTATTTTATCAATTAATTTGCGATAAGTTTGAATAACTGTAGCAATATAATAAATGCCACGCATTCTTCCTTCTACTTTAAAAGAGTTTACACCAACTTCCATCATTTCTTTTAAATAAGGAATCATATTTAAATCTTTACTTGTCATACTAAATACTTTTTTATCTTCTAGATCAAATGTCCAACGACATATTTGAGCACATCCTCCACGATTTGCATCACGATTTGTAGTTACGTTTGATAATACACACCTACCTGAGAAAGACGTACACATGGCACCATGTATAAAACATTCTAAATCTAATCCTGTATGTTCTTTTATGTCTAATATATCACTTTTTGAAGCTTCTCTTGCTAAAACAATTCGTTTTACTCCTAATTTTTTATAAAATAAAGCAGAATATTTATTTAATACACTTGCTTGAGTTGACAAATGAACTTCTAAAGGTATCTTTTTTTCTTTTATTAGTTTTACAATATAAATATCACTTACTATAACTGCATCTACTTTTATTTCACTTAATTTCGTAAGATATTCTTCTAAGCCTTCTTCATCTTCATTATGTAATACAATATTCACAGTTACATATACTTTTTTTTGTCTTTCATGAGCATAGGAAACGGCAAAAGCGATTTCTTCTAAAGAAAAGTTTTTGGCATTGGCTCTTAAGCTAAAATTTTTACCACCAATGTACACTGCATCTGCACCGTAATGAAAGGCATATTTTAACTTTTCTAAATCTCCTGCTGGAGCTAATAATTCTATCATGTTATTCCTTTCTAGGTAAGAGACGATAAATTGTTTTTTGATATAAAAATCCAGTTGTAGTATTAGGTAATGGTTTACTTTCAAAAAATAAGTTTAACCACTTTGTTATGTTTTCATATTCTGTATGTTGTACATCTAAAATATAATATTTAACATTTTCTTTTTGTAAAAGTTCTCTTCCATCAAAGTTTTTTTTGTCATAACAAACTGTTCCATATTCATTTTCAACAAAATAAAACTGTTTGTTTGTAGTTTTTTCATAAAGTGTTTCTTCCTTTTGATTAGGCAATTGATTCACTTTTTGATAGTTTGTTAAAAGAGTTCGTCTTGAATATAAATATGGAAGTGGTCCATAAATCATTAGACATATTTCTTTTTTAGCTAACTTTAATATTTCTTCTATTTCTTCTTTTGTTATATCTGGAGATAATATTAATGTATCTATGTATTCTAAACATGCATTTACTGTATGGATACTACACATAGTATGAGCAGGATAATAGATTGTCTCAATGTTTGAATTTAATTTTTTGATAATTTCTAAGACACCTAAATCTTCAAACACAACGCCTTTAATTTTTTCTTTATTTTTAAAAAAAAGTGATTCTAAATTTTCAATCCCTTCTTTATCTAACAATCTATTTATTAAAATGTAACTTGCACTTTTTATTTCTTCAAAGGTTACTTCGAATTTGTGTCCTACACAAAAGCCTTTTAAGGGAAGAAGAAAATTTATATTTATTTCATCTAAATCATTTTTTTTCTTTGGTATGATAAGACACTTATTTTTCATGGTTCACTCTCGTACTTATAGATAATCCATCTCCTACATCATAAAATTTTGTTTCAAATTCTTCATTTGTTTTTAAAAAATCGATATATCCTTCAATTTTTTCTACTAATTGTCTTAAATTTTTTGATTCAATTGTTTCTGATTTTCCAACATATCCATGAAATTTTAAGTTATCTGTTATGATAGCTCCATTAGGGGCTAGAAAATATTTAAATTTTTCAAAAAATTTCTTATATTGCCCTTTCGCAGCATCTATAAAAATTAAGTCATATTCACTTTGTTCTGCTAAATTTAGATCTAAGGCATCTTGGAAAACTACATTTATTTTACTTTCTAATCCACCTTTTTTTACATTTTTTAAACATTCTAAATATTTTGTTTCATCTCTTTCTATGGTTGTTACTTTGACATCTTGTGAAGAAGAAGCCATAAGGATTGCTGAATAACCAATGGCACTTCCTATTTCTAAAACATTTTTTATGTTATTTGCTTTAATATATTTCATTAAGAATGCGATTCCGTCTTTTTGCATGATTGGAACATTTTCATTTTTCGCATATTCTTCCATTTCTAATATTAATTCTTTCATCGTTTTACTCTCTTTTCTAATTTTGTGAACAAATATTTCTTAATTCTTCACATTTACGCATAAATTCTTCACTGGTATTTTGAAAGAATACTTCTCCTGTGCAAACATTTGCAACAAAGAAGTAATAATTTGTATCACTAGGATGTAAGCTTGCTAATATGCTTTCTATTCCAGGATTACTTACTGCTCCAATAGGTAGTTTACCATTCATAGAGCCATCTTGCAAGCGTGTATTGTATGGATTCACATTATTTAAGACACTCCAAGTCTCAGCATCATGGCCCATTTCTTTTCTTGCTCCATAAAACGCTGTTACATCACTTCCTAATGTATCATTTGAAGCGATTCTTGTATAAAATACTTGAGAGGCTTTTTCTCGATCACTTTTGTTATTTGCTTCAATTTCAACAATAGAAGCCATTGTAAGTAAATCATGATAGCTTTTTCCACTATTTAAAATTTCTTCTTTATAAGGCTCCAATTCTTTTTTTGTTTGATTTAACAATGTAGTGATTATTTCTTTTGGAGTTACAGTTTCTAAAAATTCGTAAGTGTTAGGATATAAATATCCTTCTAATGGGTAATATAAATCTTCGTTTAATATAACATCTTTTAAAAACCAATATTCTTCACTTTCAACTAATGTTTTTAAAAATTCATGGTCATTTACTTCAGCAAGAAAATCACTTGCTGTAAAATCAAATTTTTCTTCTAAAGTTTTTGCATAATCTGTAATTCTTTTTCCTTCTACTAATGTAACAGTAATAGAATTTATTTTGACATCACCTTTTGAAAATTTTTCAATCATTTCTTTTGGTGTCATATTTGGAGTTAAGATATATTCTCCAGCTTGAATATTAGGTTTTGTAAAAGCAAGATATACATCTAAGACATACTCACTACGAATTAATCCTGCTTTTTCTAAATTTTTAGCAATTTCTGTTTTACTTGTTCCTGGTGCAATAATAAAATTTATTTCTTTATCTTCTGTAGATATTGGTGCTAAAGCCCAAACGTAATAGCCAAATGATATACACAATACAATCGCTAGTAAAATACACACTATTAGTAAGCCCTTTTTCATTATTCTTTTACTCCTTTTAACTCTTGTTCTTCTAATTTTGCTAATATAGATTCAATTGTATTCCACTCTTCTTCTGTTTCAATAGGAAGTAAATCCTTTGTTGTTCCATTTTTATCATAAATGTTAGCATAAACTTTTATAGCACCACTTTCGTCTTCTGTATGATCTGTATAAACTATGTAATTTTTATTTGTTTCTGGAGATTCAAATGTAAATAAGACTTCACATTCAACATTTTCTCCCTTTTCATTTTTTATTGTAAATACATTATTATTTATTGGTTCTTCTTTCATATTTATCCTCTTTCTTTTTTTAAAAATGTTTCTAATATCAATGATGATGCGACGTTATCGATCACTTTTTTTCTTTTTTTTCTTGATTTATCTGTACTTATTAATATTTTTTCAGCTTCTACTGTTGTTAGTCTTTCATCGACAAAATGAACTGGTAATTTGAAATCATTTTCTAATATCTTTTTAAAGTTCATAGAGCGTTCTGCAGCAAAACCTAATGAATTATCCATGTTTTTGGGAAGTCCTAAAACAAATGCTGTAATTTTTTTTTCAGCCACAATTTCTTTTAATTCTTGAATTACACTTTCATATTCTGCTTCTTTAAAGCGAATTGTTTTTAGGGGACTTGCTATCGTATTTGTTACATCACTTACAGAGATCCCTAATGTTCGTGTCCCTAGATCCAATCCAAGATATCTCATTTTAAATATTCTTTCAAAATGAAAGATAAGCATTCTGCACGATCAATGCTAGTAATTTTTTCACGAGCCCCTTTATAATTTGAAATATATCCTGGGTCTCCACTCATTAAATATCCTACTATTTGATTTACAGCATTATATCCTTTTTCTGTTAATATTTCTTTCACTTCTTTTATTATCATTTTTACATTTGCATTTGCCATTTCTTCGACTTTAAACAAACTTGTATTTTCCATTTTACACCACCTAAGCACATATCTATTTTAACAAAAAATAAATGACTTTACAAGACACACAAAAAAGCGAGCAGGACAGAAACATGAATAAAATAAAGAAAAACTATTGACAAGCAATAAATA
>CAOJCV010000006.1 GCA_948432605.1 uncultured Mycoplasmatota bacterium
AGAAGGAATTCCTGTAATTACAGATCGATTTTGACTCATTCTTTCCAAATTTTCATGAGCTTCACGTAATGCTTCAGCAATTGGCTTAAATTCGCTTGTTTTTCTAGCCCTAACAATATTAGAAAGTTTAGTTTCAGAAGAATCTAAAATTCTTGGAAGTTCTTCTTCTTCATCATATGCGTTCGTAATAATATCTGTTGCTGTATCAATTAATTTTCTTCGTAAAGCTTTATCTTTTACAATTTCCATATAATAATCTAAATTAGAACTTGTAGCAACAGAATCAATAATTTCAGATAGATAATCTAATCCACCAATTGCATTTAAATTTTTTTGTTTATCAAGTTCATTTTTAACAGTAGTAATATCGATAGGAGAATTAGCTTTATACAAACTCACAAGAGCTGCAAAAATTTTCTTATGTGCTTCTAAAAAAAACATATCCTCGTTTATATTTTCAATAATTTTTTCAAGCGTATAAGGATTCAAAAATGGAACACCTAAAACACTCATTTCTGCTTCAATATTTTGAGGCATCACTCTCTGAGCCATAAACTTCACCTACTTTTTTAAAGTAATTTTTAAAGGAAATATCACACGCTTATGAAGTTCAATTGTAACTTCATGAACTCCTAAAGAATCCAAAGTATGATCCAATTTAATCGACTTTTTATCAATAGAATAACCCATTCTTTTTAATTCATCACTAATCTGTTTAGTTGAAACAACACCAAATACACGATCATCTTTTCCCGTTTTAACTACAAAAGAAATAGTTTTCTTTTCAAGTTCTCTAGCTAATTTTTCTAAACTTGCCACTAGAGCTTCTTCCGAAAGATGTCTATCAAGAAGATCTTTATCTAAAACTTCACGTGATTTCTTTGTTTCTGGAACAGCAAGACCATTTTTAAACAAAAAGTTTGTTGCATAACCATCACTTACATTAATAATTTGATCTTTTTTCCCTTGTCCTTTTACATCTTTAAGTAAAATTACTTTCACAAAAACACCTTCTTTCAAGTTCTAGTATATTTTATCAAAATTAAAGAGTAAAGTCTATAAAAGAAAAAGAAATACAAATGGTATTTCCTATTTTTATTATATAAGTTTTTTTGATAAATCAAAGAATTACATTTACCTAATTTTATAAAAAAGAAAGTTATAAAGACTTACCCTTTTTTTCTGAAATTGTCTTTTTTAAAAAATCACAATAACTTTCATAATTATTTAGAAAAAAACTCATTTTATGTTCATGTTCTTTTCCAATAAAACTTAAAATCATTTCCCGATTTGGAAGATTATTTAATTTTTCTGAAAAATAATCTAACAAACTATTATCAGAAGAATTTATAAATTCCAGAATTGTATCGCGAGGATATTCTTTATTTGTGTCTTTCATAGTCATTTGTAATGCATAAGGATAAAAATTATTTTTTAATTGAATTAAACAGGACAAAGAATAATCATGTTGAATAGACAAATGTGGAAAATCAGAATTTAAAATAGTTAACTGTGTGTAATGCAAATCTCTATTTCCTAAAATAAGTTGTAAGAAAAAAGCATCTACAATTTCATGCATTAAGCTTTTTACAATTTCAAATTTGTTATTTCTTTCTTTGTAATAAAAATCTAAAGCATTCCAAATATCATCTAAATTATAAAGAGCATTAAAATCTTTAACATCTTCTAAAAGATAAGAATCTTCAGCTAAGCAATTAATATAATAATGAGATAAAATTTCATAGATTGTTATTTCTTCTAAATGATTTGGATTATATGAAAAAGAACCTACTCCTTTTTTTCCATGATAACTTACTAAATCATATTCTACAGTAGGAATAGATATGCATCTAGCAATATAAGATCCCATCTTCTCCAACAAAGCATGTTCTTCTAAACATTCTTTAAAATAAAATTCACGATCATCAATTAAAAACTTATAAACAAAACCTCCCTGATTACGAGGGATTTGATCTAATAATTGTTCATAATCTAAATTAAAGTATTCATTTTTCAAAAAACTACACCTCCAACAAACACAATTGTATTAAAAATATGAAAAACATTTTTCTTAAAACTGTTTATATTTAAGCTTCAATAAAACGAAAAGCCTTTTTATCAGCGTCAGCAAAAACAAAACGTTCCCTTTCCTTTGCAGTTATCCAACATAACTGTTCGTGTTCATTAGCTCTTATATCATTTAATAAATCAGCCTTAAAATAAATAATTTGAACTGTCTTTTCAGGATAGGAATGAATAATCTCACCTAAGTATTGAATATTATCAATATCTCCATCAAGTTCTTCCTTAATTTCTCTTTTTAAAGCTTCTTCATAAGTCTCATTATTTTCAACCTTACCTCCAGGAAATTCCCATAAACCACCTTGATCTTTCAAAATATTTCGCTGAGCAATTAAAAACTTATCTTCACGATATAAAATTCCTGCAACTACTAAAATCATAAAATCACCTAAAATTAGGGTATCATTTAAAAATCAAAAAAACAAGAAAAAAAGAATACTCTAAAGTATTCACTATTTAACATATGGAATTAAAGCCATAAATCTAGCATATTTAATTTGTTCTGCAATATGTCTTTGATGTTTAGCACATGCACCAGTCATACGTCTAGGTAAAATCTTACCCTTATCACTAATGTATTTATTAACAATCATTACATCTTTATAATCAACGCTTTTTCCAGCACACATTTGACAAATTTTTTTCTTTTTTCTTCTAAATTCTGCCATAAATAAATTCTCCTTTCCTAAAACGGTAAGTCATCATCAGATAAAGCAATTTCTTCACCAAAATCTTTAAATGGATCTTCAGAAACATCTGTTGATGGCATTGATTGAGATTCACTATATGTAGGCATTGGTTCAGGATAGTTAGGCTCATTTGCTGAAAAAGATGGAGCACTATAAGTTGGTGCACTATATGAATTATCAGAATTAGCACGACTTCCAAGGAATGTTACATTATCAGCAACAATATCAGTTGTATAACGTTTTTGTCCATCAGTTCCATCATAAGAACCAGTTTGGATTCGACCATCTACAGCAACTTGAGAACCTTTAGTACAATATTTTGCAATGTTTTCTGCTTGACGTCTCCAAGCAATACAGCTAATAAAATCAGTTTGAGGTTGTCCTCCCACTTGTGGGTTTACTGGACGATTTACTGCAACAGTAAAACGAGTCATAGATACACCACTGCCAGTAGTTCTAAGTTCAGGATCTCTAGCCAATCTACCTATTAAAATTACCTTATTCATATATTACTCCTCTTCTTGTTTAATGATTAAATGTCTTAAAACATTTTCATCTAAACGAATCTTACGATCAAATTCTTGAACGCAATCTTTATCAGCTTCAACTTGCATAACAAAATAATATCCATTTAATTCTTTTTTTATAGGATATGCAAGCTTCTTTTCACCAAGTTCTTTGTACTCAGCTACTGTACCTTTTAAATCAGATACTAATTTTTTAAAAGTTTCAGCTGTCTTTTTAACATCAGCACTCTCCATAGTAGCTTTTACAATAAACATAATTTCGTATTTATGCATTTTTCTACACCTCCTTATGGTCTAATGGCTTTTTATCAAGTAAAAAGCAAGGAGAAATTTCTTTCTCGCCATTTATTTTAACATTGAAATAAAGGAATGTAAACACCTTTTCAACCATTTTTATTTTCATAAACAATTACATGACCGTATGTTTCAATTTCTTTAGATTCACGCTGATATAAAATGGCTCCATCATCAAAAATTGCATAAACAGGACATGATTTTTCTATTGCAACTTCCCTTAGTTTTTTTACATAAAAAGGATTATTAGAAGAGTGAACATCTAAATAAAAAGAATTATTGATTATTCCACAACCATCATAATAAGCAAAATATTTATAAAAATTATTTTTAGCAGTAATAAAATAACGTTTAAATTGTAACAAAGCTCCCGCACTTTCACCTAAAATAATTTTTTTATAATACTTCAAATCATATAAAAGTTCTGTATCATGAACTATTTTTTGAAATAACATTTCAGGATTACCACCTGGTATCACAATCATATCACTTTCTTTTATAATTGACTTTAAATTTTCAGCACAATAACAATCACATATCAAAATATTTTCTTCTTTTATCCCAATTTTCTTTAAAGCATTTACATATCTAAGATATCTTTTCTCCCCAACTTTAAAATAATCATTCAAAAGAATTTCAGAATTTATTTCAACAGAAAAAGCCCAAGGCAAAATTACTACTTTAGACTCTTCAGTAATAATTTCTTGAAGCCTATCTTTTATACAATCTATACCAAGTTCTATTTTACTAAAAAACACACTATACATTATTGTTCCCCTTTCTAACTAACTGTAAATTGGATTGATAATTCAAATAATTTACAAAATAATCTTGCAAAGAATATTCAATATTAGAAGGATCAAAATTAGGATAAGAAGAAATATAATGTTCTAATTGTTGCCTTTTTTCCAAACTTAACTTACCAATTCCTTTCAACATGGACATATCCCAATTTGAATTATTACAACGCCATTTTAAAGTATAAAGTAAACACAATTTCTGATACAATGCATCTTTATTTTGAAAAACTTCTTGTAAATTTAAAGAAGAAGGATTTTTTAAATAAGGAGTTGCAACAAAATACAATTTTCGTAGATCTTCTAAACTATTAATATAATGAAGTAAAAACATTTCAAATAATTGATGATTACTAGCAATTAAAATTTGTTCTTGTTCTTTGAATACTTTAGGAAAATTCATCCACAGAAAATCAATATCTAAAGAAAATATACGACCATCTTTCACTACATTATATCCTGTTTTTCTTTCTTTTGAAATCATATATTCCATATTCTTATATTGTTCATAAAACATAGCCATTGATTTTTTATAAAAATTAGGAAAAATCGAAACTTCTTTCATATATTCAGGATTTAAAGTTAAATATAAACGTTCACTATGAAATTCATGACATTCTTTATGACAACATTTACAAAAAATTTTTCCATCTTTAATATAATAATTATCACCATCTTGATTTTTTCTAATACTGCTTTTTAAAACATCAACTTTACCACATTCACATAATAATACTTCTGCTTTTTTTCGAATAACAAGATTACTAGAAATAATTTTCAAAGCTTGTTCTAAAAGAATATCTTTTTTGAACTCATCAACAAATAAATCTGAAAAATTGATTTCCAATTTATTCAAATCACTAACATATTGATTTAACCATTCTCCATAAGAATCATAACTATGTAACAAATTGGTAGATAACACACTTTTAATTTGAAAAGACTCACCAATTAAAGAAGTTAAAAAAGGCGCTAAGCTCATACCAATAGAAGTTTTCTTCTGTGGCTTGATTGGTAAAGTACTAACTAAAATGTTCATAAGTATTCCTCCTTAATTTTTTCCAAAGTATTTAACATAATAGTTTGAAAAACTTTCTTTTCTTCATTTATAAACATAATAAAATCACATTCAAATGACATTTCCTTGCATTTTTGATTCAAGAGAGTAATTTTTACTTTCTTATTGCTATGCTTACTTAAGTCATAGCCAAGCGAATCTAACAAATACTGTAACTTAGTAATTAAAAACAAATAATAATAAGAGCACGTAAGAAGTGTCGAATCAATATGCAAGCAATTTAAAAGATTTAAATTATCAAAATCCTTTAAATTAATATATTGAACTGGATATCCATTCATAACAGCAATTCTTCTAATTATTGCAAGCAATTTATAAAAATTAGCTAAAACCTCATTCTTATAAATATTTTTTAAATCTTTAATAACATATTCATCACAAGCTTTAGGAAAAAAAATCATATGTTTTAAACTTGCTTCTAACTCATTTATAGATTTTCTTTTATCCCATTTAGACAAAAGACTCATTTCTTTGATTTCTAATTCTTTACAAAAATCATCCTTACATCCATTATCTTTAAAATAAATAAAATTATTTGTCCAATCTACACAACTTAAAAAGTTTGAACTAATATACTCTTTTAAATCTGCAACACTTCGAGTAGCACTATAAATATTATTCATAGTATCGAAAGAATTTTCACGACACTTAAAATGCAAATCTTCATCTAAAAAATGCAATACATAATCATTTTTCAAAATACAAGAAATAGGCTTTTCATCTAACTTTGGCAAATAATAAGTAATTCCATGGATACGATCTCTTCCTCGAAAGCCTAAAACTTCTGATAAAAGATAAGATATTTGTTCTTCAATTTCTAAAAACTTTTCTTTATATTTATTATCATAATGAAAACTAATATCTAAGTCACTGTATAAAAGATTAGTATCCCGAGCAAAACTTCCTGTAATTAAAATCATACTTTTAACATCTTGAAATTCATCATAATTTTCCAATATTTTTTCAAGAATATCCAAAATCAAATTTTTATGAGCCTCCATTAAAGATTTCATTTCCTCTTTTTGATAATTTTGAAATAACATAGAATACCTAAATAGAATCTCTGACATACAATTCTGATAGTAATTTTTCAAAGTTACCATTAAATTTTTATATTCTTTTAACGTTTTAATATTTATCTCTTCTTTCAAAAACAATTCAAAATAAATAATACATCATTTTAAATAATTTTTTTTATACCCTATCACAAAAAGATAAAAATTGTCAATCTAAACAAATGCATTTTAAAATGAAAAAAAGCCCTTTAAAAATAACATTTTTTTTGTTAAACTAATTACAAAAGGAGGAAAAAATGAAAAAAATTGGAGCATTACTGTTATTAGTTTTAGTATTATTAACAGGTTGTAAAAAAGAAGTTAAGAACATTGAAGGAACACTTCCAGAAATAATGGAAAAACTATATGCTGGCATACCAGAAGAACAAATGCCTATGTATGTTGAAAATGTTGAACTAACAAATGAAACAATAGAAAACTATGTTGGAACAAAAGATTTCGAATTTGAAAGTGCCATTGCAAGTGAAAGCATGATCGGAAGTGCAGCTCATTCAATTGTATTAATTCGCGCAAAAGAAAATGCAAATTACGAAGAAATTGTTTCTAAAATAAAAGAAAACGCTAATCCAAGAAAATGGATCTGTGTAGAAGCTGAAAATGTTATAGTTAAAAATAAAGGAAACCTAATCATTTTAATTATGACAAATGATTTAGCAAACAAAATCGACGAAAACTTTAATAATTTAAATTAGCCTTATATCAGGGCTTTTTTTAAAAGGAGGATACATTATGGTTTTTTCAAGTATACCATTTCTTTATTATTTTTTACCTATAACACTATTACTTTATTTTATAACACCTAAAAAACACAAAAATAAAGTATTATTACTAAGCAGCCTATTTTTCTATTTTTACGGAGAAAAAAAATATATTATATTACTTTTATCATCAGCAATTTTCAATTATATTATGGGAAATATTATTTCAAAAAACAAAAAAAAAAGTTTATTAATTTTTACAATATTAATAGATTTTGGAATGTTATTCTATTTCAAATACACAAACTTTTTTATTGAAAATATAAATACATTATTGAAAACAAATATTAGTATCATGCAAATAATTTTACCTATTGGAATAAGCTTTTTTACATTCCAAGCATCAAGCTATGTAATTGATGTATACAAAGGTGATATAAAACCAGCTAAAAATGTCTTAGAATTTACAACATATTTAGCATTATTCCCACAATTAATTGCAGGTCCAATCGTTCGTTATGAAGATATTCAAAAAGAAATGACTAATAGAAAAACAGAATGGAAAAATCTAGAAAAAGGTCTTACAAGATTTATTATTGGACTTGCCAAAAAAGTTATCATAGCAAATTTAATTGGAGAATTTATAATAGCTTTAAGTGGAATAGAAACACCAACAATACTTTCTACATGGCTTCAAGCAATATCCTATACCTTACAAATATATTTTGATTTTTCAGCCTACAGTGATATGGCTATTGGCCTTGGCCTTGTTTTTGGTTTTCATTTTAAAGAAAACTTCAATTACCCATTAATAGCTAAAAATATAACAGATTTTTGGAGAAGATGGCATATATCGTTATCCACATGGTTTAAAGATTACTTATACATACCTTTAGGAGGTAGTAGAAATGGCACGAAAAAAACAATTAGAAACTTACTAATTGTATGGTTAACAACTGGATTATGGCATGGAGCAAGTTGGAATTTCATCATGTGGGGACTTTACTTTGGTATCTTATTAATACTAGAAAAATTCATATTAAAAGATTTTTTAAACAAACACAAAATCATATCATACATTTACACTTTTATTATTGTAATAATAAGTTTTGTCATCTTTAGTTTAAATGAAACAGAACTAATACCATTCTTAAAAAGTATGTTTGGCTTAAATAATTTAAATATTTCAAACTTTGAAACAATATTTTATTTAAAAAATTATTTTATTATATTACTAATAGCATTCATAGGAAGCACCCCATATGTAAAAAAAATTTATTTAAAAGGAAAAGAAAAATGGAAAATCATATCACTAGTAGAACCAATTTTCATTGTTGCTTTATTATTAATCACAACTGCTTTTATAATTGATGAATCTTATAATCCATTTTTATATTTTAGATTTTAAGGAGGGCTTATGAAAGAAAAAATAACAGTTTGTTTCATCCTTTTCACATTATTTAGTTTTCCAATAATAAGCTTTATGAAAAAGAAAGAAACAATTTCTATAACAGAAAGAAGAGAATTAGCAACATTTCCCAAAGATGATTTACTAAACTTTGAAAAATGGGAAGATTACTTAACAGATCATTTTTTAGGAAGAGAAGAATTAAAAAAAATAAAGGGATTTATTTCTTTAGATATTTTACAAAAAAAAGAAAATAAAAATACAGTACAAATTGAAGACTCACTTTATGATCTTGCATTTTCTATAAATGAAAAATCAGTTATCAACATCACAAACTTAATAAATAAAATTATCAAAGAGTATATAAGATCAAATAATATTTATTATTCTATAATTCCAGATAAAAACTATTATTTAAAAGAAAATCAACTTCCAAAATTAAATTATGAACAATTAGAAAAAATGTTAAAAGATAATATTAAAAATGCAACATACATTAATATTGTGAATAACTTAAATTTAAACAGTTATTACAAAACTGACATCCATTGGAAACAAACAGAAATTTTAAATGTTGCCAATCAAATACTTCAAGAAATTCAAAATGAGGTACAAGAAATAAATTATAAGAAACAAGAAAAATATCCTTTTTATGGAGTACTTAAATCTCGTATTCCTAATAACATAGAGGCAGAAAAAATAGAATATGTTACAAATCAAACAATTCAAAATTCAACTGTTTATAACTATGAAAAAAAACAAATACAAACAGTGTACAATGAAAACTATCAAGATTTAAAAGATGGATATGATTTATTTTTACATGGCGCTACTCCATTATTAATTATTGAAAATAAAAATACTCAAAGCGAAAAAGAGCTAATTATATTTAGAGATTCTTTTGCGAGCAGCTTAGCGCCATTATTGATTGAAAATTATAAAAAAATAACATTAATTGATTTAAGATATATAAATAGCAATATGCTAGATAAAATAGCAGAACTTTCATGGAACGAAGAACAAGATATATTATTCCTCTATAGTATACCAGTTATCAACAACAGCTTTACATTAAAATAAATAAGCGTGTAATCAAAAACACGTTTTTTTAATGTATCCAGTACAAAATTTACTCTACTAAAAAAACTTATATTCATTTATTTAATGATATAATAAATAAAAAGGAATATGATTTGTACATTTATCTTACAATCATATTTAAAAGGAGATAAAAATATGAACTATGAAATATTAATAAATAAATATAATAAAGTACACAAAGAAATAATAGAAAAAATTAAACTGGTAGAATATGAAAAAAAAGATCAAACAAGCTCTTTATTAGTGGAAGAAAAAACATTAGAAATGTTTTTGAAATTGAAAAATTATATATATGGATTTAAAAATGTGATATATAAGTCCTGAAGAATTACAACAGCTATATGAAGAAGACAAAGAAAAAAATGGGAAAGATCATGCAGATAAATATATTTCTTTTTCTTATACATCAGAACACAATGTTGGTTTAGCAATAAATTATATTGTGATGAAAGATGGTAGATTTGTAGAGGATATAACAGAATACGAATATTTAGAAGAATGCAAATTCATCAATAATAATGCTCATAAATTTGGTTTTATAATTAGATATCCAAAAGACAAAGAAAAAATTACAGAAGCAAGTATGAGCCTTGGCATTTAAGATATGTTGGAATAGAATTAGCAACTTTTTTACATGAAAATAATTTAACTTTAGAAGAAAGATTTGAACTAGATAAACAATTTTTTGATAACCTATTCTTGATTATGAACGATATAATGAATACATTAATTTGATTTTAAAAAAATCAGAAAATAATGAATCTATTTATAAGATCACAGAAGTAGAGCCTTTAGGATATACTAATTTCAATTACCCTATCCGTCATTTTAAAACAGGAAAAGGAAATAAACACATTATAACAAATCCTTTAACACATGGTTGTGAATTAATAACGGTTTCTTTTGTCTTAGAATTAATGAATAAAATAGCTAACCAAGACCCTGATTATAAAGTTTATTAAATAATACTACAATTCATTTTATTCCTTTATTAAATCCAGAAGGATTTATAATAACAAGTTCGGCTATAAATAGTATATTTAAAAATAAAACAATGGAAGAAAAAAAATATCATGACTAAATATCACTTAGCTTGTAGAGAAGACAGAATCTATTTATCTGAACATCCAGAAGATTTTAAAAAACAAAAAAGCTCAAGAAAAATATTTGAAAACTGTACTCCAAATTGTATATCTGATATTCATCACGAATTAAGAAGCAATATTGAAAATATTATAAAAGAAAATAATTTGCCAAATGGTATTGGTCTGCTAATGGTATGGGAGTTGATTTAAATAAAAATCATCCATATAATTTTGATTTTTACAAAAAAGATAGAGAAAAAAATCCATATTTACTAGATAGTGCAAGTGACATAGATCGATCTAAAAAAGGACCGATTGGATACATAGGAGATTCATTGCAAAGCAACGATTCAATAGAAAACAAATTATTCTTAAAATTTGTGGAAAGTTTAAAAGAAGATTTAATTGGAATATACTTATATCATAGTGTAGGTGGACTAGTATATGCTGAAGTTAATAAAGAATTACCTAGATCAGAAAAAAGCATTGAAAATACCAAAAAATCTGCTGAAACATATTCACTTTATTCAGATTTCAAGATAATTAACCAAGTATCAATAATGGCTTTTAATGGATATTTAAGAAGTACATATGATAATACGATTGTATTATTAATTGAATTAGGCAAAATAAGTGGTAATCCATTCAGTCCTTTCATGAACCCTTATAATTATAAATATACAATTTACACTAATTGCAACGCAATTATTAAAACATCTGAAAAAATGTTTGAATTATCAAAAAAAGAGAAATAAAATACTTTAAAAATTACAAATTTAAAAGCTAAGCTTTTAAATTTCTTTAACACAATTTCTTTTAAATACCTACATTTAAAAAAAGAAAACTTCAAATATTTTGAAGTTCACTTTCAAATAAAACAATTTTTCCTTCTTTTAAAGATAATGGAACATCAATCACTCGTTGATTAGAAGAACCTTTCCACTTTAACGTAGGACTATGAAGTTCTTCTTCAAATTGACCATCCACTAAAACATCTAAATAGTTTAAGATCTCTTTTCCCTTTAAGTCTTTATCATAAAGAAAACCTGTCCAACTCCAAATCGTTTTAGTAGGAAAACGTTCTTTAAATGCACGAGCGAGTTTTGTTGTACCATCAATATTTTTAGGATGCATCGGTTCTCCACCCAAAATTGATAGTCCTACAATATGTTCTTTGCTACAAAGTTCTAAAACTTCTTCAATGACCTGTTCTGTAAATTCTTGTCCACCTTGAAAATCATGAGTTTCAGGATTAAAGCAATTCTTACAACGAAAGGTACAACCTTGCATAAAGATAGAAACCCTTACACCTGGACCATTAGAAATATCCATTTTTCGTATTTTAGCAAATCTCATTTATGCATCCTTATTATCAATGTGCATAACACGTTCTTTGATTTCTTGTGTTCTACCTTTATTCCAAAAATTAGATCCTATATACCCACAAGTACGACGAGCTACATTTAACTTATCATGATCACGATTTCCACAATTAGGACAATACCATTCTAAATCATCATCAATTAAAATTTCTCCAGAAAAACCACATTCATGACAATAATCAGATTTTGTATTAAGTTCAGCATACATAATATTATCATAAATAAACTGCATTACTTCAATAACAACATCTAAATTGTTTGTCAAATTTGGAGTTTCAACATAAGAAATCGCACCTCCTGGACTTAAATTTTGAAATTCGCTTTCAAGTTTTAATTTTGTAAATGCATCAATTTCTTCAAAAACTGGAACATGATAAGAATTAGTAATATAATCTCGATCCGTAATTCCTTTTATCACGCCAAAACGTTCTTTCAAACATTTTGCAAACTTATAAGTCGTAGCCTCAATTGGAGTACCATAAACACTATAATCGATATCTTCAGCTTCCTTCCATTTATTACAAACTTCATTAAGCTTTCTCATAACAGCAAGTCCAAATTCTTTTCCTTCTCCATTATCTGTATGACTATGTCCTGTCATATATTTTACACATTCATAAAGCCCAGCATAGCCTAAAGACAAAGTGGAATATCCATTATGTAATAAATCATGAATAGATTCTCCTTTTTTTAGCCTTGCTAATGCCCCATGTTGCCATAAAAGAGGAGCAACATCACTTGTAGCTTTACTCAAGCGTTTATGACGAATCTGAAGAGCTCGATGGCACATCTCAAGTCTTGTTTCAAAAATTTCCCAGAAATGATCCAGATTCTTATCACTTGATAAAGCAACATCAACTAAATTAATCGTAACAACACCTTGATTAAAACGTCCATAATACTTTCCAACATTCTCTTTATAATCTAAAGCATGTGATGGATTTCCTTTTGTTTTCCATGGAGTCAAGAAGGAACGACATCCCATACAAGGATAGCAATCTCCTTCTCCATATTGATTAATTTTATTTTGTTTCATAACCTTTTCTGAAATATAATCTGGAACTAAACGTTTGGCTGTACATTCTGCAGCAAGTTTCGTTAAATAAAAATACTTACTACTTTCATGAACATTATCCTCTTCTAAAACATAAAGAAGTTTTGGAAAAGCAGGGGTTATATACACACCTTTTGAATTTTTAAATCCTAATATTCTTTGTTTCAAAAATTCCTCAATTATCAAAGCTAATTCTTCTTTATAATCTTCCGTTTCGCCTAAATACATACAAACACTTAAAAATGGTGCTTGTCCATTAGTATTTGTCATCGAATTTACTTGATAATTAAACGTTTGAACGCCAGCTTCTACTTCCTTTTTAGTATCTTCTTTGGCATACTTCTCACATTGTTCTTTTGATAATTTTCTTTCTTTATACTTTTTCAAGTAAAAGCTATAACTATCACGGACAAACGGGGCCAAATGAGTTAATGAAATCGACGCCCCACCATAACTAGAAGAAGAAACACCAAGAATAATTTGTGTTGCAATAGTACAAGCAGTCAAAAATTTATGAGGTTTTTCTATCATCACTCCATTAATAATCGTTCCATTTTGAAGCATATCATTTAAATTAATTAGCTCACAATTATGTAAAGCATTTTGAGCAAAATAATCTGCATCATGAAAATGAATCACTCCATCATCATGAGCACGAACTATATCTTCTGGAAGTAAAAATCTTCTTGTAATATCGGTACTCGTAATTCCAGCTAAATAATCTCTTTGAGTAGTAACAACTTTCGCATCTTTATTCGAATTTTCAGTATTCCAATATTCGCTTTCCCCATCGATTAATTCTTTAATTGCTAAATCTGTAGTATTACTTCTTCTTACCAATTCTCTTGTATAACGGTAAGTAATATATCTCTTTGCTAATTCATATTTTCCAATACTCATAAGCTTCATTTCAATAATGTCTTGAATATCTTCGACAAGCATTCTTCTTTTACCTAATTTTTCAATATATTTAATAATGTTTTTTATTTGAGTACTAGATGCCTGATCTTCTTCTTCAACTTCCATGTTTGCTTTCATTATAGCTTCTTCAATTTTTGCAGGACAATAATCTACCATATGTCCATCTCTTTTTATAACTTTCATAACAACTCTACCTTCCTCTTACCAAAATTAGTATAGCATCAAATTTTAAAAAAACATGTTGCACTTGCAACAAATAAGAAAATAAAATATAATTATACAAAGAGGTGTAAAAAATGCCAAATCCGTTTGACAATATCAGTGTAAAAAATAGAGAAAAGTTATTAAAGCTTTTAGAAGCACATACCTATTACTTTCAAAAAAACAGTTCTATTCTTCCTATTATAAAAGAAGAAAATATGCTTGGAATTCTGTTAACTGGTTATCTACAAATAATAAAAATAGATCATAACGGAAACAAAACAATAATCGAAGAAATTAATGAAATGGAATTATTTGGTTCAAATATTTCATCTTTAAAAAATAATGAAAATGAAGTAATTGTAAAAGAAGATAGTGAAATTATATTATTGGATTACAATCATATTACACAACAAGAAGATGAAAAAAAAGATTATTACAATCAATTTATAAAAAACTTATTAAAAATATTTATTTTAAAATTAAATGAAAAAAATGAACGAATTGAAGTACTTACTAAAAAAACAATAAGAAATAGGTTACTCGAATATTTTAATATGGAAGCAAACAAACATGGTTCAAAATACGTTTATCTTCCATTTAATTTTACTGATTTAGCTGATTACTTAGGAGTGGATAGATCAGCTATGTCTAGAGAAATGAAGTATTTAAAAGAAGAAGGTTTAATCAAAGTAAAAGGAAAAAAAATTACAATATTATTTGAAAGAACTTAAAAAAGCCAAAACAAACTTGGCTTTTTAAAAAATCACAAAAATCAACTCAAATTAAAAGTTTTATTTAAGGCTCTAACCTACTTGGACCACGGAATAAAAACTGTGTTTCTTTAACTGAAGAAAGATCAAGTAGTAACATAGTAAGGCGATCTACCCCAATAGCAAAACCACCATGAGGAGGACAGCCATATTTAAAGAATTCTAAATAGTGCTTTACATCGTCTTTAAGACCCTTTTCTGAAGCATTTTTTACAATTTCTTCAAAACGATGTTCTCTTTGAGCGCCAGTTGTTATTTCAGTTCCTCTCCAAATAAGGTCATATCCTTGAAGTTCACCATTTTCATTTCTCATATGATAAAAAGCTCTTTTTGTTCCAGAAAATCCAGTGATAAAAAGAAATTCATGATTATATTTTTCCATAGCATATCTAGTGGCTAACTTTTCTGCTTCTGCATTCATATCTCCAACATCTTCTACAGGAATGTTATAATCATATTTTGTATGAAGCTCTTGATAAAGATCTTGCAATTGAATTCTTGGAAAAGGCTTTGTTGGAATAGTAACTTCTCGCCCAAACACTTCCAAAATCACATCACCAAAAAGTTCTTTTACTTTAGTAAGCCCAGCAATTAATAAGTCTTCTTCTAAATTCATTACATCTTCATAAGATTCAATATAAGCAAATTCTAAGTCAAAAGAAGTAAATTCCGTTGCATGACGTGACGTATTAGAATTTTCAGCTCGGAAAGCAGGCGCAACTTCAAAAACCTTAGAAAGCCCTCCAGCAATAGCCATTTGTTTATAAAATTGTGGAGACTGAGCCAAATAAGCTTTACGATCAAAATATTTTACTTCAAACACATCACTTCCAGATTCAGAAGCAGTACCAAGTAACTTAGGCGTATGAATTTCAATAAATTGTTCATTTATTAAATATTCTCTCATTGCATTAATCATTGTCGATTCAATTTGTCTTACTAAAGAATTTCTATCATTTCTAAAATCAAGCCAGCGATAATCTAATCGAGTATCAATATTTACTCCATCTAAATTATTATAATCAAATGGTAAAGATGTAGCCAACGAAGTAACAAGAATAGACTCTGGAATGAGCTCTAAGCCATTTAATTTTACAGCTTCATTTGCTTTTAAAAAACCTTCTACTTTAACAGTACTATCTACCGTAACATGATTCATAATTTCAAGCAACGCAGCATTTTTTTCATCTGACTTTTCAATAGTCATTTGCACGCGCCCCGTATGATCTTTTAAAATAACAAACATTACCCATTTCTTATCACGAATAGTATCTACAAACCCGCTAAAACTAATATTTTCATTGACATAATTTTTTAATTCTTTTACATAAATCTTTTTCATCATTTATTTCCTTTCACCACAGTTAAAATTTCTGATTTTCTAAATTTCAAAAACTTTCTTTTCTTATTATATCATAAATAACAAAGAAAAAAGCTAGCAAAATAGCTAACTTTATCGATTTTTTCTAAAACGCATTTTTGGATCTAATATAGATTTACGTATGCGAATTTCCCCAGGAGTTATTTCAACATATTCATCATCTTCAATAAACTCTAATGCTTCTTCAAGAGTCATTTTTTTAGCTTTTGTTAAATTAATAGCTTCATCAGCTCCACTAGAACGAGTATTTGTAAGATTTTTATTTTTACAAGGATTTACATCTAAGTCATTATCACGATTATGAATACCAATAACCATACCAACATAAACATCAGTAGCTGGTTCTATAATAAGAGATCCTCTATCTTGTAAATTCCATAAAGAATATCCAAGAGCCTTTCCGTTTTCCATAGAAACCATAACCCCATTCTTACGTCCACTAATAGGACCTACATAAGGCTTATAAGTTTCAAAACTACGAACCATGATGCCCTCACCCTTAGTATTTGTAATAAAAGCACTTCTATAACCAATTAAACCACGAGTTGGAGCAGAAAATTCCAAATGTGCATAACCTTCGTCATTTGTAGAAACAACTTCTAATGTAGCCTTTCTTTCCTGTAAATCATTAATAATCGTTCCTTGAAAATCTGCTGGACAATTAATAATAACTCGTTCAAAAGGTTCACATTTTTTTCCATCAATTTCTTCAAATAAAACTTCTGGTTTAGATACACAAAGTTCATAACCTTCACGACGCATATTTTCAAGCAAAATAGAAAGATGAAGTTCTCCACGACCACTTACTTTGTATCCATCTGTTCCAGGCAATTCTTCAACTAATAAACCTACATTAGTTTGAAGTTCTCTTTCAAGTCTTTCCCTAATATGTCTAGTAGTTAAAAACTTACCACTTTTTCCAACAAAAGGACCATCATTTACTAAGAAATTCATAGAAAGAGTAGGTTTTTCAATAAGAATAGGCGGTAAAGCATCTAAATGATCTTTATCACAAACTGTGTCACCAATTGAAATATTAGCACATCCAGCTATAGTAACAATATCTCCAAAATAAGCCTCGGTTTTCTCAACCTTACGAATACCTTCTGTTACATAAAGCTTTGAAACACGAAAAGATTCTTTAGAACCATCATTTTTAACAACAGTAACTGTCTCGCCATTTTTAATTTTTCCTTTATTAATACGCCCTACCCCAAGACGACCTAAAAAGTTATCATAATCTAAATTACTAATTTGAAGTTGCAAAGGATCATTTATATTTCCTTCAAAAGGATTTACTTGCTTTAAAATAGTTTCAAGAAGAGGCTCCACATTAGTACCAACCTCATTAACATTATATTGAGCAATTCCATTTTTTGCAATTCCATAAATAATCGGAAAATCAAGTTGTTCATCACTGGCATTTAATTCCATAAATAAATTAAAAGTCATATCTACAACTTCTTCTGGTCTAGCATTTCCCTTATCAATTTTATTAATAAATAAAATAGGTCTTAAATTTTGTTCTAAAGCCTTTTTCAAAACAAATCTTGTCTGAGGCATTGGCCCTTCTGCAGAATCTACAATTAAAACAACTGTGTCAACCGTTTTAATAACACGTTCTACTTCACTTGAAAAATCAGCATGACCTGGAGTATCAACAATATTTATTTTATAGTCTTTATAATGTATAGAACAGTTTTTAGAATAAATAGTAATTCCTCTTTCTTTTTCAATTGAATCACTATCCATAACACGTTCTACTACTTCTTCATGAGAATGAAAAGCCCCATTTTGATTCAATAAAGCATCTACTAAAGTACTTTTCCCAGCATCAACATGCGCAACCACAGCAACATTAATAATCTTATCCATATAAACATCCCCTCTTAAAAGAATACTTTAAAGATATTACACCAAATTCATATAATTTGCAAGCATTTTAATCCAATTCAAATAAAAAAAGTGCAATTGCACTTTTAATCTTTATTTTGTCCAAAGTATTTTAACAATTCTAAGAATATATTAATAAAGTCTAAATACAACTCTAAAGCACCATAGATTGCTAAATTATCTTCTGAAATCATTGACTCTTCACTTAATCTAAGTATTTTTTGAACATCATATGCAGTAAAACCTATAAAAATCAAAATGATTATAATAGATAAAATCATATCAGCTGTAGAACTAGCAGTAAAAATATTTATAAATAAACAAACAATTACTGCCAAAAGAGCCATCATTAAATAAGTACCAAATTTTGATAAATCTAAATTTGTTTTCGCTCCTACTAAAGCGAAAATTCCAAAAATAGCAGCTGTTATCAAAAATACATACATAATAGATCCAAGCTCATACATTACAAATACACTAGAAAATGTAAGACCACTTACAAAAGCATAGAGTAAAAAGCACACTTTTGCCGTAGTAGCTTTCATTTTGTGAATATTTGCAGATAAAATAATTACTAGCAATAATTCTACAATAAGAATTACCCATAAGGCTCCGCTACTAAGAACATTAATTAACATATTAGTGTTTAAAGAAACAACGAATCCTGTTAAAAATGTAACTAATAACCCAGCAAACATCCAAATAAATACTTTAGATAAGATGTTATTATTTTCCATATTCCCTCCTTTTTCATAAACTTATTATACCATTATAATATTATTTTGTAAATTTTATAGAACAATGGAATAAAAAAGAGTATTACTACTCTAAACATTAAATCGAAAATAAACAATATCTCCATCTTGCATAATATAATCTTTGCCCTCTAAATTTAGTTTACCAGCTTCTTGAACTTTCTTCTCATCTTTAAGTTCTTCTAAATCAGAGTATTTCATAATTTCAGCTTTAATAAAACCTCTTTCTATATCACTGTGAATAAGTCCAGCGGCTTTCTTAGCGACAGTGCCTTTTTTAAAAGTCCAAGCTCGACATTCATCTTTACCAACTGTGAAAAAGGTTTGTAAACCTAATAAATCATATGTTGCAAAAATTAGTTTATCTAAACCACTATAAGAGATTCCTAATTCAGATAAAAACAATTTTTTATCACTTTCTTCTAATTCAGCCAACTCAGATTCCATCTTCGCACACATAACAATTACTCCTGCTCCCTCACGAGAAGCATATTCTTGAACAAGTTTAGTATATTTATTCTCACCTGCCACAGCGTCTTCTTCTAAAACATTAGCAACATATATAATTGGTTTCATGGTAATAAAACTAAAATTTTTCAAAAGAACGGCCTCTTCATCAGTAAAATCTGTTATATCACGAATCGGAATATTTTGTTCTAGTGCTGTCTTACATTTAGTAAGAGCAGAAAATTCCAATAAAGCATCTTTATCTTTTGTAGTAGTAGCCTTTTTTTGAATCTTTTCAATTCGATTCAAAACGATTTCTAAATCTGCCAAAACAAGTTCAACATTTATAATTTCAATGTCTCTAATAGGATCTACATCCCCCGAAACATGAATAATATTTTCATCTAGAAAACACCGAACAACTTCAACAATCGCATCCACTTCACGTATGTGAGCTAAAAACTTATTTCCAAGCCCTTCTCCTTTACTAGCCCCACTTACGAGACCAGCTATATCTGTAAATTCAAAAGAAGTCGGAACAGTACTTTTAGGTACATACATGTTTTCTAAAAAAGATAATCTAGAATCTGGCACAGTCACCACACCAACATTTGGTTCAATTGTTGCAAATGGATAATTTGCAGCTAAAATATGCTTTTTTGTAATAGCATTAAATAAAGTCGACTTTCCTACATTAGGAAGTCCCACAATTCCCGCCTTTAAAGACATTTCAAACCCTCCTCTATAAAACGGTTACCCCATTGATTCCAAGTGGAAGACCAATAAGATACCATAAAATAATTAATCCTCCTAAAGCAAAAAATGTTACAAGTGCATAAGAAGATTGAAATTTAATTGCTTCAAGAATACTAATTGATTTTTCTTGTTGATTATATTTATTTAAAATTGCAAGATAAATCACAAAATATGCCATAATTGGCGTTAACCCCATAGTAACTGACTCTCCAAAACGAAAAACTATTTGTGTAAATTCTGGTGTAATACCAGCATTCATAAACACAGGAATAACAACAGGAGACAAAATTGCCCATTTATTTACCGATCCAGGTAAAAGAAGTGTACAAATTCCAGATAAGAAAAATAGCAATAAAATTAGTGGTAAACCTTGAAAACTTAAATTTCTAAATAAATTTCCTAAATAAGCAACCATAACAATTCCTATATTAGATTTCTTAAATACACTAATAAATAAAGAAGCGAAAAAGATTAAAACAAGGGTTTTTCCAATTCCATCTAAAGAATGACCCAAAGTATCTACTAATTCTTGTTGATTTTTAATAGTTTTAGCACCAATTCCATAAAAGGAACCAAGAATAATAAAGAAAATAGTAACTATAAAGACAAAACCATTTGCAAAAAAAGAGTTATAACTAAACAGTTTATCTACATACAAAATTTGACTATTATCTAATAAATTACCCGAAAAAGGAAGTCCTGGAATAATATTGTATAAAAAGATTATTACATAAATAGAAGAGGCAATCCCTGCATAAAAAAGCCCACGTTTTTGTTTAGAAGACAACTCTTGCATTTCTTCTTCTTCCTCTAAATCCATTTTTTTAAACTTTGGAGCAATAACTTTTTCTGTTAATGAAGTAAGTAATTCGGTAATTAACAAAACAGCAACAGACATTATAAATACGCCACTGATAGAAGCCATTCGATAACCTATATCAATTACTCGCGCTGACAATAAAGATAAACTTAATAAAGAGCTATCTACACTTGTAAAAATAAAAGATAATCCAGATCCACAAGTCAAACCAGCAAACGACGCAACAATTCCAATTAATGGATTTCTTTTACCATATTTAAAAATAAGAGCACTTAAAGGGAGCATAATAATATAAGATATATCTCCCATTAAACTAGCAATAATACTTAAAAATATGATAAAAAAAGTTACTAAGTTTTTCTTCATTTTTTTTGTAGCAAAAATGACACAAGTTTCCAAAAAACCACTTTTTTCCATTACTCCAAAACCAATAAGCAAAATAATCAAACTACTAAGTGGAGCAAAATTAACAAAATTTGAAACAGTTTCAGAGAAAATATAAATAAGTCCATCTAAACTAAATAAATTTTCAACTTGAATTAATGATCTAGAATACTCTAAAGTAGTTGAATTAATATTATAAACTTCTTGACCAACTTCTAAAAGATGCAAAACACCACTTAAAATAATAGTAATTCCTATCATAATCATAAAAGTCATGATAGGATGCAAATTTTTTTTCTCTTTTTTATTCACTTTTATCACCTATCACTTTTTTTAATTTTCTTTCAAACTCCAAACGATCCATCATAATTTCACGTCCACAATACACACATTGAATTTTAATATCTACCCCAACTCGTTTAATCATCCAATTATTTGTTTTACAAGCATGTGGTTTACGCATAATTACATAATCTCCAAGTTTATAATTTTTATTTATCATTATGCACCTCAATCTGATTATAAGGAATTTTTACATTCTCTTTTTCATATACATCTTTAATCAATTTAAGAACAGTTCTCTTAATATTCCACTGTTCACTTGATTTACAATAAAGTATTATAGCATAATTTATTGAAGATGCATCAAAAGATTCAATTCCTAAATATTTACTATCACTTTCCACATCAGGTAATTTTTTAGCTTCTTTCACTATAAGTTTTAAAATAGTTTCCACTTTTTCAGTTTTTTCTTCATAAGCAGTTGGAACAACAATTTTAACACCAGCTCTAGATTGACTCAAATTAACAACTGAACTTACATTACGATTAGAAAAAATATAAGTTTCCCCAGTTGCACTCATCACTTTTGTTGTTTTCAAAGATACTTCAATTACTTCACCTTGAAAATCATTAACCCGGATTGTATCACCTATTACATAATAATTTTCTAAAATAATATAAATTCCACTCATAAAATCTTGAACTGTATCTTGAAGAGCAAACCCAAGAACAACTCCAGCAATTCCTAATGAAGCCAAGATACCTTTCGTATCTACACCATAAACATCAAGAATCATCATAATTGCAATTGCATATACAAAAAATTTAAAAATTCTATTTGCTAACTCTATAATTGTAGTTCTTCTTTTCTTTTCAAAACTATCTTTCCCTTTAGTAAATAAAGTACTGATAATAAGCTTAGACCATTTTACTATAAAACATGTAAAAACGAAAATAAGAATTGGGGCAATGATCTTTTTTTGAAACAGAAAATTCAAAATATTTTCCATTATAGACCCTCAATTCTAATTCCCAAAATATCCAAAATTCTTTCCAAATCTTTTTCTGAATCATATGGAATTTCGATTTTCTTAGTATTTATTTTAACTTTAGTTCCAACTTTTTCTCTCATCATTTTTTCGTATATTGTATTTTTTAAAGATTTTGTTTCACGAGTTCTAATTTGTTCTTGCTTTTTAGGAAGATTTTCTTCACTAATTAATTGCTCTAACGCACGAACACTTAAAGAATCATTTACAACTTTTGAGGCCAAATCACGAACTTTATTAGAATCAGAAATCTTAGACAAAGCTCTTGCATGTCCCATTGTTAATTTTTGTTCAGTCACATAATCTTTTACAGAAGAAGGAAGATTCAAAAGTCCTAACATATTAGTAACATGACTTCTACTTTTACCAAATTTACGGGCAAATTCTTCTTGAGTAAATGCACCAAGTTCTATAATTTTTTGATATGCACTTGCTTCTTCAATAGGATTCAAATCTTCTCTTTGAATATTTTCAAGCAAAGCTATTTCCATCATTTCTTGATCATTAAAATCACGAACTACAGCAGGAATAGTTTCAAGATTTGCAAGTCGAGCCGCTTTCGTACGACGCTCACCAGCAACAAGTTCATAACCCTTAATAGTCTTTTTTAAAATAACTGGTTCAATAATTCCATGTTCTTTAATAGAATCAGCTAACTCTTGTAAAGTACTTTCATTAAAAGTTTTTCTAGGTTGATATGGATTACTTCTAATATCACTAAGTTTAACTTCACGAATGTCACTTTTTGGAGTAGAATCAACAATGTCTTTTTCAAAATTTTCAAAGTTGATAACTTCATTTGAAAATAATTGCTCTAAACCCTTTCCTAAAGCTTTTCTTTTATTCTCCATTTCTACTAATCACTTCCTTTGCCAAATTTTCATAAGCAAGTGTGGCACGACTTGTTGGATCATAATCACTAATAGGTTTCCCATGACTTGGAGCTTCCACTAAACGAACTAATCTAGGAATTATAGTATTAAATACTTTAGATTTAAAACATTTTCTAACCTCTTCAATAATTTCCAATCCAATATTAGTTCTTCCGTCTAACATAGTAAGTAAAACACCTTCAATTCTCAAATTAGGATTCATTTTACCTTGCACCATAATAATAGAATTTAATAACTGTGTAATTCCTTCCAAAGCAAAATACTCACATTGAACTGGAATAATTACAGAATCACTTGCAACAAGAGCATTCATAGTTGAAATACCAAGTGAAGGTTGACAATCAATAATAATATAATCATATTTGTCTTTTACTTCAGCCAATGCATAGCGAAGTTGCTCATTTTGACGAAAGGTATTATCTTCTAACATCTTTTTAACAAATTCTACATCTACTCCAGCTAAATTAATAGTTGCAGGAAGAATAGAAAGATTTTTAAACTTTGTCTTTATAATTGCATCTTTAATATTACATGAACCAGTAATAACATCATAAACATCAGTTTCAAAATCATTGTTGTTTAAACCTAATCCATTAGAAGCATTTCCTTGTGGATCCAAATCTATCAAAAGAGTTTTCTTATTTTCCTTTCCTAAAGCAGCCGCAAGATTGATACTTGTAGTCGTTTTTCCTACCCCGCCTTTTTGATTTACTAATGAAATAATCTTTGCCATAATACCACCTTTTAATTTTCAGTCTAGTATCATTTTATCATAAGAATATATTTTTGTCTTTAGAAAAACATCATCCAAATAGCTTTTTTTTATTTTCCGAACTATTGTATCTAAAAAAAATCAACAAAATTTATTAAACTCTAATTCAATTTCCTTTAAATCATCATCACTAAAATTAGCTGTCTCTTTTAAAAATTTCAACAATTTACTAGGACTGTCTTCTAAAAAATAATTTAAAAAAGATAAACAAAATTTCTCTATAGAATTTGCTTTAAATTTTTTTCGAACATTTATTTTTCTAAAAGCATATTCTAAATTAATTTCATAATAAAAAAATTCTACATTATCTATAAAAGTTCTTTCTTTTTTAAACATCCTTTTACCAACAATATTTTTTGTAACATAATTAATAATGATTTGTTGAAATACATCATCTGTAGAAGAAAAAATAGGTTTGTATACAAATATAGGATTTTCATCTAAACAACATAAAATATTTTGATTTTTCATAAAATCACCTCTTTCAAAAAGGTATTAAAACATAATTCATTAAGAGGCGCAAACAAGAAAATAAAGGTTTTTAAATTCTCTTTTTTTACAAAAACAAAAAATAGTATACTAAAATATAAAATTAGTTTACTATTATTTAAAAAAATTAAAAATTGCTAATATCATTCATTTTTTTTGATATCTTTTGTCGAAAAAAAAGAAACAGCTTATTTTTTCTCTGCTTCTTCTATAGAATCTTCTAACTCTTCTTTAGTCATTTTAGAATATCCTTTAATTTTTAAAGATTTTGCTTCTTCTCTTAATTTAGTAAGAGTAGGCTCATCACTAATTTCAAATTCTTCTTCAGTAATCTCCCCAGTTCTTACAAGTTGATCAATTTGTTCTTTTGTAATTGTTTCACGTTCAATTAAAGTATTACTCAAAAGCATTACTAAATCTTTATTTTCTTTTAAAATTTTCTTTGCATTTTCATAGCATTCGATTATTATCTTTCTAGCTTCTTGATCAATTTCTAAAGCAATTTGATCTGAATAATTTTTAGTTTTATTGTAATCTCTACCTAAGAAAACATTTTCACCAGAAGTGCTTTCATAACGAATAGGTCCAAGATCACTCATACCATATTCAGTAACCATACTTCTTGCCATTTCTGTAGAACGTCTAAAGTCATCACTTGCACCAGTCGTAATATCATCTAAAAATAATTCTTCTGCAGCACGACCACCTAAAGTGCTAGTTATAATAGCAATCATTTCATTTTTAGTATATCTTGTAATATTATCTTCTTTAGGAGTATAAGCTGTATACCCTCCAGCCATTCCACGAGGCACAATAGTAATTTTTTGAACTTCCATAGCATCTTTAAGTTTTAAACCTAACACTGCATGCCCAGACTCATGAACAGCAGTTAACCATTTAATCTCATCACTAACTTTTCTAGACTTCTTAGCAGGTCCCATTAATACACGATCAGTAGCTTCGTCAATATCTTGTAATGTAATCGCATCTTCATCTTTACGAACAGCAAGCAAAGCAGCTTCATTCATAAGATTTTCTAAATCTGCTCCAGAAAATCCTGAAGTTCTTTGACTAATGCTTTTCAAATTTACGGTTGGAGATAAAATTTTATCTTTAGCGTGAACTTTTAAAATAGCTTCTCTCTCTTCAGTATCTGGTAAATTAACAGTTACTTGTCTGTCAAAACGTCCAGGACGAAGTAAAGCTGGATCTAAAACATCTGGTCTGTTTGTAGCTGCGATAATAATGATACCTTCATTTGCACCAAATCCATCCATTTCAGTAAGTAATTGATTTAAAGTTTGTTCTCTTTCATCATGTCCTCCACCAATACCAGATCCTCTTTGACGACCAACAGCATCGATTTCATCAATAAAAATCAAACATGGAGCATTTCTTTTTGCTTCTTTAAACATATCACGTACACGACTAGCCCCAACACCAACAAATAATTCCACAAAATCTGAACCACTTATAAAGTAGAAAGGAACATTTGCTTCCCCTGCAACAGCTTTTGCAAGTAAAGTTTTTCCTGTTCCTGGAGGCCCAACTAATAAAACACCTTTAGGAATTCTAGCACCTAACTTTTGAAATTTCTTAGGATTTTTTAAAAAGTCAATTAATTCAGCAACTTCTTCTTTTTCTTCTTTAAGACCTGCAACATCTTTAAATCTAACTTTTCCACCATCAGCAGATAACTTTGCACGACTTTTTCCAAAATCCATACTTCCTTTATTAGAATTTGCCATTTTCATAAAAATAAAATAAGTAGCACCTACTAAAACTAATAAAGGTACAACATTTACAATCACATATAACCAAGAAATAGATCCTGGATCTGGATTTGTTTTATAAACTTTCAAATTTTGAGATTCAGCATATTTTACAATATTATCCATTTCAGCTTCAATCACAGTAGCTGTAAATTCCTCATTATCTTTATAATTAGAAAGTTTACCACCAATATAATATACACTTTCCTCACCACTTGGAGTTATAGTAAGTTCAGTTACATTTTTGCTTTGCATTTCCTTCATTAACTCACCAGTAGTAAGCTCATGTGTAATGTTTCTTCCTATACTTAATACAGTTAGCACTGCAAATATTACAACAACTAGTATTAAATAAGGAAATAAATTTTTCATTGTATTTTGATTTGTTTTTTTCATTAATCTAATCCTTCCTTTTTGATATACTGATATATTATATCATAATTTTCATTTTTGTCTAAATCATATTTTGATTTTTTTATTCCAAGTATCCACAAAACAGTTCCAAAAGAATCAATAAGAATAGGAATAGTATCTTTTTCTTCATTTAAAACCTTACTATTTATTAAGATATCATTGACTTTTTTCGATCCGCCCAAATTCTTAACTTCCATCCTCATCCCATCTTTTCTTGTGGTTAAATATAATGGTAAAGTAATCGAAGAGGAATTTAAATGAATTTCATAATTACTTTTATTACGATATTCATTAATTTTTTGAACAATATCTTCATTTGATAGGATAACTTTTTCCTCTAATTTTATGCAAAAATTTTCACTTTTCTGTTTTTTCATAAGCCAAACATATTTCCCATCTTTTTTCATAATAATTTGATTTGGTAAATCAATTGCCAAAACATTTTTTTTATTCATAATAAAGTTTAAAATCAACACAATGTGTTTTTCACTAATTTTATTTATATTTTCATGATAAAAAGATTTTAAATAATCTCTCAAAAATTCTTCTTGTAAGTTATTATCAAGCAAAAGAAATTTTTCTATTAAAATTTTATGATTATGAATAATGTCTTTTCTTAATATGGAAAGATCACATTCTACAATCTGATTAATTTTCTGAATCGTTTCACTATACTTTAAAACTTTTTTATGATAGCCTGGCTCAATCAATTCAAGTACAGGAAGAATTTCATGACGAATTTTATTACGTAAATATTGGGTCGAGAAATTAGATTCGTCTACTACGTATGGTATGTGATTTACCTGCAAATATTCCAAAATTTCTTTTTTATTATGGTAAATTAAAGGTCTTATAATTTTTACACCATCCCATATACTTTCTTGCTTAAATCCAGCATAACCTAAAAGTGTACTTCCTCGTAATAGTCTCATCAAAACAGTTTCTACTAAATCGTCTCCATGATGAGCAGTAAATAAATAAGTCGCCTGATTATTTTTTACAACATCTTTTAAAATCAGGTAACGCTTTTCTCGAGCTTCATTTTCAGAAAATTTACCTTTTTTATATTTATCAATTTTAAAATATTCAAAAGAAACAGATTGCTTCTTAACATATTTTTCTACAAAATCAGCTTCCTCATTACAAGCATCTCGTGTATTATGATTAATATGAACACATACTATTTTAATGTTTTTTAATGCTCTTATTTCTAATAAAAGATGAAGTAAACACATAGAATCTGGTCCACCCGATAAAGCCAAAACACAAACATCTTCTTCTTTTAAAAGATGATTTAAATAAACACTTGCTTCTTTCATAAATCTCCTTTTTACAAAACAACTATATTGTACTTTATTATAACCACTTTTGCAACAATTTTTAGCACTTAGAAAATCAGAGTGATAAAAAAATCTCCTTAAATCGGAGATAAAACAAGTCGAAAAGAGATATGAGAATGAGCAGAACCATCATAACTTTGAAAAGAAAATATTCCAGCATCTAATCCATAATGTACTGCTAAACCTCGAAAAAAACAAGGCTTTTGTGGAAAAGAAAATGTAGCTCCTTCACCCCAAGAACTTCTTGGAAATGCTTCACCTGAGTATGGTCCTAATTCTCCTGTTGCATCTCCAAGTATTCTTCTTGTATAATCAGCATAACTGCTCCCGTACGTATATTTATCATAATATTTGTCTAAAGGCCAATCATAACCATTAGCTAGAGAGCCTCCAGAACCATATTGTCCATTAAAGCCAGAATTTAATGAAGCACTAGCTCCTGATAATGGATTACCACTTTGGTCAGCCATTACAGCCATTACATATTCGTGAGCCCCTCCACTCATATCATAAATTCCACTAATATTGCCCGTGGTACTAGCAAGATATCCAGTAGTAGTGTTGTATGGAAGTGTAATATTTGAAGTAACACCATATTTATTACATTCTCTATTATCCTTTGTATAACCACAAGTTGGAGCACTCACACTTGCATAGCCTGTTAAAAAATTGAAATTGTTATTAATTCTAATCTTAGTTTCTGAACCATATTTACTGTGTTGTAAATAAGCTACTGCTCCCCATTCCATATTTTTCATCATATGACTATCTAAATTTCTTTCATAATAATATGATGTATAAAAG
>CAOJCV010000007.1 GCA_948432605.1 uncultured Mycoplasmatota bacterium
AAAAAATGGAATAATAGAAAATAATATAGCACCTTCTGATCCGAATACATTTGCTTCAAGTGGTGCTCAAATTATAGACCAAAGATAAACTCTTGATCTTTTTTCAAGCGTTTTTTGATAGCTTTAAAATTTAAATAAACAACAAATATAATATTTACAATTTCACTTATTACTAAAGAATAGATACCAATATGACATAAAGATAAAATAGACATAATAAATAATTTTAATAAAATACCATATAAACTTATTTTCATAGTCGAAACCGCATCGTCCATAGCTTGTAATGCACTTGATAAAGGTGCCTCTAAATAAAATAGCACAAAAAAAGGAGCAAGAGTAAAAATATATTCACTTCCCTTTTCTGTTTTGTATAAAAGTTGTAGTAATGGATTTCTAAAAAGAAATAAAAGAAATGTGCAAATAGATCCAATCAGAATAGAGTAGCTTATTGCTTGTTTTAAACGTCTTTTTACCATATCAAAATTTTTATTTGCGTGATATTTACTAACTTCAGGTATTAATATTTGGCAAATGGCTCCAATAAAAAAGGAAGGTAATGTAAGAAGACCTATTGCATAAGCGTTGTATGCAGCATATTCTTCTAAAATGTATTGATTAGAATAGCCAGAAAATAACAAAAGATTTGTAAGCAAAATCGGTTCAAAAAAGAAACCAATATTCCCTATAAAACGCCCTGAAACAGAAGGAACACTAATATGCAAAATTCGTTCGATAATAGCCTTATCTGGTTTAAAATCACTTTTTTCAATTTTAATCTTTTTAGGTAAAAAAGCACAAAAAGTAAAAATACTAACTGTTTCACTTAAAATATTCAATAAAATAAAAGCAATAACTCCATATAAAATATTTTGACTCACAATACCAGGCAAAAATATAATTATAAAAAAGATACGTACAAATTGTTCTAAAACATTAGAAATTGTATTAGGATGTACCTTAAGTTTACCTAAAAAATATCCTTTTAAAATAGAAGATAAACTTACAAAAGGCAGTGTTGCTGCCATAGCAATGATAATTGGTGTAACAGCTGGTTGCTTTAATAAATAAGTCGCAATCGTAGGGGCTAAAAAACACGTAAGCAAAATTAATATAACATTTAATAATATAATAAAAAAAGCAGTAGAAAAAACAATTTCTTTACTTCTTAATTTTCCTTCACTTACTAATTTAGAAATACTAATTGGTAAAGAAAGAGTCGCAATCGTAATCAAAAGTGAATAAGTTGGCATAACAATTGTATATAAAGAAATTCCTTCTGTTCCTATAATTCGAGTGTAAAGAATACGAATAACAAAACCTAAAATTTTTACAATAAAACCACCTAATAATAAAATAAAAATAGAGAGTTTAAACTTATCTTTTTTCAATATGCATCTTTCCTATTCTTTTTGTTTGTTATATAATATTGTATGTATGTAAAGAATACTCTAGAATAGGTGGTAAATGTGAAAGAAGAAAAATTTAGTAGTTTAGAGGAATTGTACAAAAGTTTATTACCAGCATTAAAAACAAAAAAAAGTGAAATGAAAAGAGAAAAAATGCTTATTTCAGAAATAGAAATATGGAGTTATTTTTGTAAAAATATATGGCCAATCAAAAATGCATTAACATTAGGAGAAATGGTTAATGATATACTAAATACAGATAATTTTGAAATTTATTCTAATAGAAGGTAGGGAATTTATGGAACCAATAATAGTAAATAAACAAAGCAGCATTCGTATAGAAGGAAGTAAAATTTTATACTTCGACCCTTTAGAAGTAGAAGCCCTACATGATGCTGATTACATATTTATTACACATCCTCATTTTGATCATTTTTCTTTGCTATCTATTTTAGAAATCAAAAAGGATAGTACTGTAATTGTAACAACGAAAGATATTGTTGAAGAATTACTTTCTGTAGGATTTCAAGAAGAATATATATTAATAGTGAGACCATTAGAAAACCATGTTTTAAAAAACTTGGAATTTCAAACTGTTCCTGCATACAACTTGCATAAAAGAAATCATCGAAAAGAAGATGGATGGGTTGGATATGTTGTTACACTTGATAATGTTATTTATTACATTATGGGAGACACAGATGCTACAAGCTTTTCAAAAGAAATAAAATGCGATATTTTATTTATACCTGTTGGAGGGACTTATACTATGGATTGCTTAGAAGCTTCGGACTTAGCAAACAAAATTAAACCAAAACTTGCTATTCCTATCCATTATGGTTATGTCTCAGGAACTATAAAGGATGCAAAAGTTTTTAAAAAAAGATTAGATAAAAAAATTGCATGTAAAATTATGATGGAGTGAATAAAAATGAATATAGAACAAATTGCAAACGAATTTATAGAAAAATGTGAAAATTATTTTTCTTTGGAAGAAATGCAAACAATAAAAAAAGCTTATGCCTACGCGACAGAATGTCATAAAGGAAAGATTCGGTTAAACAAAGAAGATTATATGACCCATCCTATAGCAGTCGCTGAAATTTTGATTGACATGAATGTTGATGCTACAACACTAATCGCAGCAATATTACATGAAACAATTAATCATGGAGGTTCTTCGAAAGAAGAAATCGAAAAAAACTTTGGATCAGAAGTAGCAAGCATTGTACAAACTATCTCGAAACTAAATCGTTTAGAATTAAATGATGATTCATCACAGACTGCTCTAAATTTTAGAAAAGTGGTAGTCGGAATGAGCGAAGATGTTCGTGTACTATTTTTAAAACTTGCTGATAGACTTCAAAATTTAAGAACAGGGAAGTTCCTAGATAAAGATGCTTTAAAAAGAAAAGTATTAGAAACACAAGTTGTTTTAATCCCTATAGCCCATCGCTTATGCATGTATAAAATAAAAGGTGAATTAGAAAATTTGTGTTTAAAATATAGTAAACCAGATGTATATAATGACATATTAGAACGCCTTAATGCTACAGAAGAAGAATTGATGCTTAATCTTCAAGAAATGCAAGATTCCATTAGCGATTTAATGGTTGAACAAAACATCTCTTTTAAAATTAAAAGTAGAGTAAAAAGTGTCTATAGTATTTACAACAAACTAAATCATGGGAAAAAATGGGAACAAATTTACGACATTCTAGCAATGCGAGTAATTGTTGAAAAAGTAAGTGAATGTTATTTAGCTATTGGGCTTATACATGCAAAATATCGTCCTATTCCTGGAAGATTCAAAGATTATATTGCAATGCCTAAAAAAAACATGTACCAAAGCCTCCATACAGGCGTATTCGGAAGTGATGGTAATCGCTACGAAATTCAAATTCGTACAAAAGATATGGATGATTATGCCGAAAAAGGAATGGCAGCTCATTTTGCATATAAAGAAAATCTAAGTAATATGAAAAATTTAATGGATGAAAAGTTAGAAATTTTTAGAAATTTAATTGAATCATCCGAATCTTTAAGTGATATAGAATTTCAAAATGCTTTTACTGCAGAATTTACTGAAGAAAGCATTTATGTTTACACCCCAAAAGGAGACGTATTAGAACTTCCAAATGGCTCTACACCAATAGATTTTGCTTATCGCATTCATACAGATGTTGGCGATAAAACGGTAGGTGCTATTGTAAATGATGCCATAGTTCCGTTATCATGTGAACTTCAAAATAATGATATAGTAAGTATTAAAACAAATAATACTGGAACCCCAAACAAAGAATGGCTAAATTTTGTAAAAACATCACATGCAAGAAATAAAATTAAATCATTCTTTAGTAAACAAGAAAAAGAAAACTATATTGAAAAAGGAAAAAATATTTTTCAAACAGAACTTCGTAAAAAACATTTATCATTTGATAGTGTAACAACAGAAGAAAACTTAAAAAAAATTTTTAGTAATTTAAAATTAGAATCATTAGAAGATCTATATTTTTCTATCGGAAGTTTACGATTTACAGTATCAACAATATTAAATATTTTAGAAGACAAAAAAGAAGAAACTGCTATTGATAAATTATTAAACAATAAAAATCATAAAAAAGCTCAAAATTACAAGTCTGATATACTCGTAAATGATAAAACAGGAATACTAGTAAACCTTGCCAAATGCTGTCATCCAGTTTTAGGAGATAATATTGTTGGGTATATCACAAAAGGAGAAGGCGTAACAGTACATAAAAGTACTTGTGCAAATGTTCAAATAAAAAATGATCGATTTGTCAATGTATCATGGAATAAAGAAGAAAATCCTAATGGAACTTATTACTCATTAGTTGTTGTAACCTGTGAAAAAGGTAAAAATTACTTATTAGATATCATTAACAAATCTTCTGGAAAAAACGTTTATATTGATTCTGTAAAAACCAAAGAAAAAGAAGAATTGACATCATATGAATTATTAGTAAAAACGAGTGATTTAGAATCATTAGAAAACTTCATGACAAGTTTATATCAATATAAATTTGTGAAACAAGTTGAAAGAAAGTAGTAGGAGTTTAATATGAGAGTTTTAGTTCAAAGATGTATTAACGCTTCTGTAAAAATAAATGAAAAAGTAAATGGTTATTGCCAAAAAGGGTTTGTCCTTTTTGTAGGTTTCACAAATACAGATACGAAAAAAGAAATAGAATACTTAGCCAAAAAAATTGCTAATTTAAGAATTTTTCCGGACGAAAAGGGATTAATGAATAAAAGTTTATTAGAAGTAAATGGCAGTATATTATCAATTAGTCAATTTACATTATATGCAGACCCTTATAACGGGAATCGTCCTAGTTATAAAGCAGCATTAGAAGCAAATAAAGCAAAAGAAATGTATGATTTATTTAATCAAGAAATTCAGAAATATGTTCCTGTAGAAACTGGAATATTTGGAGAAAATATGGAAGTCACTTTCACAAATGTTGGCCCTACAACTATATGGCTAGAGCGTTAAAAAGTGCTTCTTTTTTTGTTATTTGTTAAATAGTGTATTTTTTGATTAAATAATAAGCCGATCAATTCTTGCAATTTTGTAATTTTATGAATATTGATACAAAAAATAATTTATGGTAAAATATGGACAGATTTGGAAGTGTGGTATGAAAAAAGAAACAAAAAAATTTGCAGAAGGAATGTGTTTTTATAAACTATTTTGGATTTTCTTCTTTGGCTGTATTTTTGGTGCATATTATGAAGAAATATTAAATTTAGTCATCCATTACCATTACCATCGTGAATTTGTTTGGCAACTTAGAAGAGGCGTAATTTATGGCCCTATCTCACCAATTTATGGAATGGGGGCCGTTTTGATCATAGGCGTACTAGGGCGAAAAGAGCGTTCAGATTGGAAAACAATACTATATGGTGCAGTTTTAGGAGGAAGCTTTGAATACATTATTAGCTTTTTACAAGAAACGTTTTTGGGCACTGTATCTTGGGATTATACAAACGAATTTTTAAATATTAATGGCCGAACAACAATACCATACGCTTTAGTTTGGGGCTTATTATCGTTAGCCCTTGTAAAAATATTTTATCCTACCATTTCTTCTATTGTAGAATCATTACCAAAAAAATTTGGACGATTTTTAACTCAAACACTGATTATTTTATTAGCATTAGATTTTATTGTATCCTGGGGTGCCTTATTCCGTCAAACTTTTCGCCATAATGGGTATACACCAGTAAGCATTATTGGGGAATTTTTTGATAAATATTATCCAGATGAAGTCCTAAAAGAAAGTTATACTAACATGGTCATAATAGAGGTCGAAAAATGATACTTTGTATAGGATCTGTACTTTTCTTTTTTTTAGGAATCTATTACTATTTAAAAAAGCATTTTTATAGAAAACAAAATATTTTAAATTTAGAATCAGAAATCAAGAAAAATCCAAATCTTGCCATATTAATACCTGCAAGAAATGAATCGAAAGTAATAGAAGAATTACTTGTATCAATTGAATCACAAACCATCAAAGTTCCTCATAAAAATATTTTTGTAATAGTAGAAGAGGAAAATGATGAAACAGTAAAAATTGTAAAAAAACATCAAATGAATTATTTTGTTCGAAAAAAATTGAATTTCAAAACAAAAGGATATGCTATCCAAGAGATAATTGAGGATTTAGAAGAGAAAAAAATATTCTTTGATTGCTATTTTATATTTGATGCAGATAACGTCCTAAAAGAAAACTTTATCGAAAAAATGCTTGAAGATTACCAATCTGGCTATGCAATATCGACTGGATATAGAAAATTAAAAAATAAAGATCATTATTTTCCTGTAAGTGCAGGCCTTATCTTTTTCATCATAAATGAATTGCATAATAAAAATACACTAAAAAATAACGGGAATCTAATATTATCAGGAACTGGATACTATATTCATGGAAGATTAATTAAAGAGTGGAAAACATTTCCTTTTCATTCCTTAACAGAAGACTATGAAAGTTCATTATATTATACATTACATGAAATAAGTGTTCATTACAAAGAAGATGCAATTTTTTATGATGAGCAGCCAACAAATTATAAGCAAAGTATTTTACAGAGAAGTAGATGGATTAAAGGGTATTTCCATAATTGGTTTTATTATAGAAAAAAATTAAAGAAACAAAAAAAAGAAAAACCAAAAAATTTAGGCTCGATTATGGATTTTTATATAGGAGTTCTTCCTGTAATATGTATAGTATTAAGCATATTGCTCTTTCTATTTTATCTATTACTTCATATATTGAAATCTTATAATTTTCAAGCTGTAATATTATTTTTACTAATTATAATATTTATCTATTTCATATTAGTTATCATTAGCTTTCTACTACTAAAGATATTAAAAGAAAAAACTAAACTTTCTAAAAAAGTATATTTTCAAACAGCATTTTTTCATCCCATATTTTTAGTAACATACATCCATGCATTTTTTAAATCATTACAAAAAAACTTAAAATGGGAAAAAATCACACATTCAAAATCAAAAAAAGATTGACGTGTAAAAAAAAATATGCAAAAATAAATATAGATATTTCTTAAGGAAAAAACGAGTAAAATAGAATATTTTTGTTTAGAGAAGGCTAGAATGGTGGAAATGCTTACAGAAAAACTATTTGAAAAACAATTTTTCAAAACTTAAGACGGAAGAATCCGTTACATTCAAATGAGAGTACCTAGGTAAAGTAAGGTGGCACCGCGGAAATATCCGTCCTTACATATTCTTAGGTGCTTTCTTTTATTAGGAGGAAAAATGAAACAAATTAAAGAAAAATTAAACTTATTAAACGACATTGAAGAAAGTCAAAAAAGAAATATTCATGCAAAAGATAACTTACATTTGACACTAATGGGCCAGTTTCAAGAAAGAAATGTCTTAAATCCCATGGTATCACTTTATAAAGAAGCATTAATAAGAAGCTTAATTCCCAAGCAGATAGAGGATTCAAATTTATTACCAAAAGTTTTAGAAAATTATAATAATTGGTTACAAAATGTGGAGATAAATGAATATTTTGTAGATGCCTGGGGAAAAATATTTGAGTATCAAAAAAATCAAAATCTTAGTGAGAAAGAAGATGCTTCCTGGTGGAATTTAGAACAAATATATTATGAAGTAGTAAAAATATTAAAAAAAGAAAACCAAGAAAAGCCTACTTTTGCTGAAGATGAATTTTTAGGAAACTTTAGAACTTGCTTTCCAAATGTAGAAGACATTTCTGATATTCATTTTGCATCAAAATTCTTTCATCAATTTACAATAATGTATTACACAGTTTTTTCTTATGATGAAAAAGAATTAACATCATTAGAAAAAATAAAATTAGTAAGTATATGGAAAGAGTATTTTGCATCAAAAGAAAAAGGTTTAATAAAAGAAAGGGTGAAAAAATAATATGTATTTAGATGAATTATGGCGTGACATTGAAAAATTATTAGAAAGTGAGGTAACAGTTCATGGTTGGATAAGAAACCACAGACCTCAAAAAGAATTTGGTTTTATTGATTTTTCAGATGGAACTAGTATGAATCACTTACAAATAGTTTATGATACAAGTTTAAGCGATTTTGAAAAAGTATCCTCTTTAAAAATAGGGTCAGCGATTGAAGTGACTGGTTTATTAGCAAAAAGTGAAGGAAAAGGTCAGTCTTATGAATTAAAAGCTAAAAAAGTTACTTTATTAGGAGATTGTCCTGAAGATTATCCATTACAACCAAAAAAACATACCTTAGAATTTTTTAGAAGCATTGGATACCTAAGACCAAGAGCTAATATGTTCCAAGCTGTATTTAGAATTCGTAGTGTAGCTGCAATGGCAATTCATGAATATTTTCAAACTCATGGATATGTCTACGCACATACTCCACTTATTACTACAGCCGATTGTGAAGGAGAAAACCAAATGTTTAAAATCACAACATTTGATTTTGATAATATCCCTAAATCAAATGGCAAGACTGACTTTAAACAAGATTTATTTCGTAAACAAGCATTTATTACTGGAACAGGACAATTACATGGAGAAGCCTTTGCAATGGCATTCAGCAAAATTTATACTTTTGGACCAACTTTTCGTACAGAAAATTCAAATACAAAAACGCATGCTAACGAATTTTGGATGATCGAACCAGAAATAGCATTTTGTGATTTAAATGGATTAATGGATATAGAAGAAGAAATGTTAAAATATATAGTAAACTATGTATTAAAACACGCTCATGATGAAATTGTTTTCTTAGACAAATTTAATACTCCAGGATTACTTGCAAAGTTAGAAAAGCTAATTTCAAGCAAATTTACAAGAGTTACTCATGAAGAAGTAATTACCATATTAAAAAAAGCAAATATTTCTTGGGAATTCCCACCAGAATATGGAAGTGATATAGCAAAAGAACATGAACGTTATATAACAGAATATTTTGAAGGACCAGTATTTATTACAAATTGGCCAAAAGATATTAAAGCATGGTATATGAAAGTAAATGAAGATGGCAAAACTGTTGCGGCAGTTGATTTAGAAATTCCAGGTGCTGGAGAATTAATGGGTGGTAGCCAAAGAGAAGAAAACTATGAAAAATTAATTGAACGTATGAAAGAAATGAATGTTGACGAAACAACAGTAGATTGGTTCTGCAACTTGCGAAAATACGGTACATGTGTTCATTCTGGATTTGGTATGGGATTTGAAAGACTATTGATTTATTTAACAGGAATAGAAAACATCCGTGATGTAATCCCTTTCCCTAGAACGCCAGGGTCTTGTGAGTTTTAAAAAATAGGAGGTAGTAATATGAGTAAATTTACAAGTGAAGCAGTTGATAAATACGCAAAAGATTTATTATTTGAATTATCAAAAGAAGAAAATACAATGGTATTAAATGAATTTGAAATAATTGAAAAAAATATGGAGCAAATTATGAAACTTCCTAATTTAAAAGAAACAGAACCAATGACGCATCCTATTGAATTAGAAATGACTCTTTTACGGTTGGATGAAGTAAAAGATGAATTATCTGTAGAGGAAGTATTATCAAATACAGAACACAAAACTATGGAAAATATTATTGTTCCAAAGGTGGTGGAATAATGAAAAGTATTATATTAGATGCCCAAAAAAAAGAAAAAAATGCTTTATTAGAAGAGTGTAAAAAAAATATTTTAGAAAATCAAGCCCAATGTAACTCTTGTGTTACTATCATAGAAGATGCAACAACAAAGAAAGAAACAAGTTCTTTATTATCTAATATTCCTTATGTTTTAAAAGACAACTTTTCAACAAAAGGAATTGAAACTACAGCCTCTTCAAACACTTTAAAAAATTACATTCCACCTTATGATGCTACAGTATATGACCGTTTAAATCAAACTGGAGCCATTTTACTTGCGAAAACAGTAATGGATGAATTTGGAATGGGAGGAACAGGAACTACTGGACATACAGGAACAGTAAAAAACCCATGGAATTTAGAATGTATAGCAGGTGGGTCTTCAGCTGGAAGTGCAGCAGCTGTTGCAAGTGGCGCTGTACCATTTGCTATTGGATCCGACACAGGTGATTCCGTAAGAAAACCAGCAGCTTACTGTGGAATAGTTGGATACAAACCAACATATGGATTGATTAGTCGTTATGGATTGATTCCGTTTGCATCAAGCTTAGATCATGTTGGAATATTAACAAAATATGTTCAAGATGCCGCTATAGTGGCAAACGAAATAAAAGGCATAGATTCACATGATATGACATCTTGGGATTCTAGCCAAATAGAGCTTCCTTCTCAGTTAGAAAAAGACATTAGTGGAAAAAAACTTTTTTATATAAAAGAAATAGTAGACATAGAAAACTATCAAAATCCTACTGAGGAATTACGAATTATATTAAATCAATTTCAGGAAGTATTAAAATCATTACAAGAATTAGGTGCTGTAGTAGAAAGTAAATCTATATCTAAGGATCTACTAGAAACACTACCTTCAGTATATACATGTATTTCAAGTGCTGAAGCTACCAGTAATCTTTCAAACTTAACTGGTATTATTTATGGTCCAAGAGGAGAAGGAAAAACAATCGAAGAAATTATTGTAAATCATCGAACAAATGGTTTTTCTCCACTTATAAAAAGAAGATTAATAATAGGATCATATGTTCTTCAAAAAGAAAATCAAGAAAAATATTTTGAAAATGCTCAAAGAGTTAGAAATCAAATTGTTACAATCATGCATTCATTCTTTAAAGAATATGATGCATGTATATTACCATGTGCAGCATCTATAGCACCTAAAATAGCTAATGCAAATGATGAAATGAAACAAGATTTTGCAGTTTTAGAAAACCATATGGTAATTGGCAATTTTGGAGGTTTTCCAAGCATAACAATTCCATCAAGTATAGTTTCTAATATGCCAATTGGAATAAACCTTACAGCAGAACAAAAAGAGGATGAAAAACTTCTTAATATTGCTTGTAAATTAGAAGAAAAATTAAATTTTAAAGGAGGACTATAATATGAATTTAATACCAACTATTGGAATTGAAATGCACTGTGAAATGAAAAGTAACAGCAAAGTATTTAGTACCTCAGCTAACACTTATTCTAAACATTCAAATAATCATGTTTCTGCACTTGATATAGCACTTCCAGGTACCTTACCAGTTGTAAATTTAGAATGTGTCAAAAAAGCTATTTTAATGTCTTCTATTTTAAATTGTGAAATACCAGAAATGCTTTATTTTGATCGTAAAAATTATTATTATCCAGATTTACCAAAAGGCTATCAAATCACACAAAGTCATGCTCCAATAGGAATTAATGGAAAAATTGAAATTCCATATAAAGAATCAACTTTAAAAATAGCAATTCATGACATACATTTAGAAGAAGATACAGCCAAAATAGAACATTTGATGGAAGAATCTTTAATAAATTACAACCGTGCTGGAGTTCCATTATTAGAACTTGTTACAGAGCCTGTATTTCATTCAAAAGAAGAAGTTCTAGCCTTTCTAGAATATATTCGTAAAATATATCAATACACTGACATTTCAGATGCTGATGTAAAACGCGGACAAGTTCGATGCGATGTTAATATTTCTGTTGCTTTAGAAAACGAGCCATTAGGAACTAAAGTTGAAATTAAAGGTGTAAACTCTTTTTCAAATATTTTACTAGTAATAGATGCTGAGATTGCACGACAAAAAGAATTAATTGAAAATGGAAAAAAAGAAGAAATAAAGCAAGAAACTAGACGATTTGACGAAAGCTTAGGTACAACTGTTAGAATGCGTAGTAAAATAGATGCGATAGATTATAAATACTTTGTGGAACCAAATATTCCTAAAATAAAATTAGACAAAACTATGATAGAGCAAATAAAAAATTCTATTATAGAATTGCCACTTAGCCGAATGAATCGTTACAAAGAATTAGGACTATCAAAAGAGGATATCATGATATTAACAAAAGAACGAAACATTTCAGACTATTTTGATGAATGTTTAAAACTAGGAAGAGATGCTAAAAAAATATCGAATTGGATTACAGGAATAATTCTTTCTTACATAAAAAAAGAAGACGTGTCAATCCTTGATATTTCACTTACTCCAAAAGAATTAAATTTATTGCTTACAAGTTTAGAAGAAGGCACCATATCAAATAAACAAGCCAAAGAAATCGCAAGTATAGTACTAAACGAACATAAAAGCGTAAGTGAATGCTTAGAAAAAGAAAATAATCAAATATCAGATGACAAATTATTAGATGAAATTGTTCAAAATATTATTGCTGAAAATCCTACTCAAGTGGAAGCATATCATAATGGAAGAACTAATTTATTTAACTTTTTTGTAGGAGCAGTTATGAAAGAAACAAAAGGGCAAGCAAATCCAGTTTTAACAAAAGAGATTATTGCAAAATATTTAAATAAAGAAGAGGAATAACAAATGAATAAGATTGAAAAATTTAAATTAGAATCATTTTATAATGAGCATGCTCCAAAAAGCACAATCGAGTTTACAGAACTATATTATAACTTACCACAAAGTAAAACAGATTATGCTGACAAATATTATAGAATATATGGATTAAATAAAAAGACCTACCAATATGTAAACATTCCTAAAATAGGAACTGTTTTCCGAGAGTTATACGACTTGCATCTTTTTATATCAGAAAATAATTTTGATGATTTCATAAAACTAAACATAGTAGAGTATGATACAAATGATAAGAAAGATTCTTTAGTTGAAATAATACCAATTTATCATAATATGCATTCTTCAAAACATGCAAGAAAACTTACTAAAAAGTAAACATCAAAAAGTTTGCTTTTTTTTTTAACAAAAAATCCTTTACTTTTATCAAAAAAATAGTATAATAAATAGCTATCGAAAGGGGAATATTTATGAATTACAGAGCAGTAAACGAATGTTTAATAAGCATGAAAATGAAATTACAAACACTAGAGAAAAAAAGAGATAAATATTTGCGTACTTTAGCATTCTATTCAACATTAAGCGTAGGTAGTATTTTATTTTTACAATCTAATTTAAATCACAATCCATTTAAATTAGATAAGAAAACTAATTATCAAGTGGAATATTTAGTTGATAAGGAAGAAGACAAATCAAAAGAATTAGGAGAGATTATAAGTCATAAAACAGACATAGCAGAATTACCTCAACAAATTACATATAAAACTGGATGGGCAGAAGTTTATTCAAAAAAAGGGCGTTTTTTTAGAAATGTTAGAGTATATGATTTTCAAAATTTATCTTATGAAGAATTAAAACAATTAACTGAAAATCCATATTTTTTATTTCACTATCACGAATCAAGAGAAGCTGATCCTGAATATCAAAATTATGTAGAAAATTTATATAAAGACGAATTTATTATCAGAATGCCTGTAAATTTAATTTCAATGGAAACAAATCAAACTTATTTAGAAAATTTAAAAGACTTTTTTACCTTTGCAGGATTATCATGCTTAGCGATATTCTTATCAAAAGGATTTGTGTATGCTTATTATTATGGAAAAGATCCTAAAAAACAAAGAGAAGAAGAAAAATATATAAAATGCTATAAGGAAGAAATTAAAATATTAGAGAATGAAATGTCTCTCCAAAAAAGAAAAAGAAAATAATGCCCAACGATATACAATTTTTATTGTGTAGTTACTAATAATATAGTATAATAGAATTATCAAATAGTAATAGTTACATAAAACCGACTATGGTGATATTTGGGAATCAGAACCTTTCATGGTGTAGAACGCTAGTCCATTAAGTGAATTAGAATCCTAAAATGAAAGAGAGATGCCCACCTGCGAGAAAGCGGGATTTTATCACACTAATACTATTTGATTTTTTTTATAATAAAAGGAGTTATAATATGTTTGATCGAACTTTAAAATTAATAGAAAAAGAAACATTTATGAAAATACAAAAAACTCGTATCCTATTAATCGGACTAGGTGGAGTAGGTGGATACACATTAGAATGTCTCCTTCGCAGTGGATTTCAAAATATCACCGTAATAGATGGGGATACTTTTGAAATATCTAACATGAATCGTCAAATATTATGCTTAACGGATACTCTAGGTCAAAATAAAGTAGATGCAGCCAAAAAAAGAGCAGAATTAATTAATCCAAATTGTAACTTAATAGCTATACATAAAACATTAATAAAAGAAGAAATAACAAAAGAATTTATCTCATCTTACAATTACATTATTGATGCATGTGACTCAAAAGAAGTTAAAATTGCTTTAATGAGAGAGTGCCATAAACATCATATAAAACTAATCTCTTCTATGGGAACTGCCAATCGCTTATCTCCAGAAATGCTTTGCATTACCACTCTAAAAAATACAACAAATGATCCACTAGCCAAAGTAATACGAAAAGAACTTAGAAATGAACCTGCAATAAACACGCCAGTTGTTTCTAGTTTAGAATTACCCAAAAAACAAAAAGAACTTGGCACTATAATAAATGTCCCTATGTCAGCAGGAGTATTACTTGCATCCTACATTATAAAAGACATTCAAAAAGAAACTACTTATTAATAGTTTCTTTTATTATATCTACATTTTTTTCTAAAATAATGACATTATAAAGAGCAAAAATCATAGGAGCTTTAATTCTATTTTTCTTAAAATAATTTATAACATAAGATAAATTATTCTTTCCTTCTACAGTATTCTTTTTTAAAAAAGAAGATCCTTTTCCCTTGGCTAGTGCAATTCCAAATTTTCTATTTCTAGATTCCTTCATAGTTCCTGTTAAATAAAAATCTCCAGTAATATCTAAAGGGAAAGAATCTATGACGAAAGTTTTATATAAAATAGTTAAAAGCTCGTCATAGCAATAAGAAAGATAAGTATGTAAAAAGGAAAGGGAAGAAGTTTGTTCTTCTATAATTCCAGCTCCAATTGCATAAATATTTTTCAAAGTACTTGCTAATTCTAAAATATTAGCTGTCTTAACAAAATGAAGTATAACATTCTCTGGTATTATTTCTTGAATTTTTCGTTTAATACCAGAATCTTTCATAGAAAATGTTATAGAACAAAATGTATCTTTTAATAAGTCATTTGCTAAATTAGGGCCTGAAAAAAATCCAACATATTTAGCATTACATTTTTTCTTAAATAAATCAGTATAAAAATAAGGTTTTTTATAATACATTCCTTTTGATCCTAAAAAAACGATTTTCTTTTTTAAAGACATTATTTGTAGTTTAGTTATAACCTCTTCTAAAAATAATGTACTTACTAAAATAAATATTACATCAGCCTCTTGAACCAAAGATTCTAAATCGGTATCAATTCGTACATTTAGTATAGTATTTTCTTTTTGCCATAAAGGATCATGGGTCCAAAGACTGACTTGGTTAGATTCTTTTTTTGATAACAAAGTAGCAACGGCAACGCCAAAGGCCCCACTTCCTATACAAGTAATTTTCATAATCATTCTCCTTTCATTTCACGCCATAATTTATTTAAATTATTTTCATATTTATTATTTTTAGGATGATAATATTTTTTACCTTTTAATTTCTCTGGTAGATATTCTTGTTTTACATAAGAATTTTTATAATTTGGAGGATATAAATAATCTTTACTATTTGTTTTTATATGATTAGGTACAACTCCAATATTTCCTCTGCGTACATCATTTAAAGCTTCATCTAAAGCGATATGAGCAGCATTCGATTTAGGAGACAAAGCCATTTCACAGACAATTGTTCCTAAAGGAATTCTGGCCTCAGGCAACCCAACTAATTCAGAAGCCTCTATTGCAGCCATCACTTTTGGTCCTATAGAAGGATTAGCAAGCCCGATATCTTCATAAGCAATCACGCTAAGACGTCTATAAATACTATCTAAATCCCCAGCTTCTATTAAGCGAGCAAGATAATGTAAAGAGGCATCAATATCACTGCCACGAATAGACTTTTGAAGTGCAGATAAAATATCGTAGTGTCCAGATTCATCTTTATCAAAAAAGATAGCAGGTTTTGCGTGAATCGTTCTAATAAATTCTAAATCAATTTCTTTTGTCTCACTTGCATAATATGCTGTTACTAATAAATTAAGAGCCATTCTAACATCCCCACCAGAAACATGGGCAATATAAGAAAAAACATCGTCATCTACTTTTATATCTAATAAATAATTACAAGCACGTTTCAAACCTTTTATAATATCTTCGCTATTTAATTCATGTAATTCGAAAATTTGCACACGGCTTCTTATCGCTGGATTAATTTTATGATATGGATTAGATGTAGTCAAACCAATAATTAAAACTAAACCAGATTCTATATGGGGCAATAAAAGATCTTGCTTATCTTTATTCATACGATGAATCTCATCAATAACTAAAACGATAGAGCCATACATTTTAGCTTCTTCTATTACAATATCAAAATCCTCTTTCTTATTTATCGTTGCGTTTAAAAAACGTGTTCGAATATTTAATTCATTCACAATCGCATTTGCAATCGATGTTTTTCCAATACCAGGACGTCCATATAATATCATAGAACAAAGATGATTATTTTTTACCAAATTTGAAATAATTTTGTTTGGACCAATTAAATGTTCCTGTCCAAGAATATCTTCTAATTTAGTTGGTCTAATTTTATTTGCTAATATTTCCATAAATATACCTCTTTCATAAGTATATCAAACAAACTTTCGTTTGACAAATAAAACGCTAATTTGTATACTTAAAATGTGATGATTTATGAAAAAAATAGAAAGCTTACCACCTATAATGGGAAAATATATAAATACATTAAAATATGAAAGAAAATTAAGTCAAAATACGATAAATTCATATCAAAACGATTTATTTGAATTTTGCCGTTTCTTGAACAATTTCACGAATGATGAAATATATTTCAAAATTACAAAAGAAAAAATCGAAAAATTTTTAGGATTTAAAAATAACCAAGCAATAACAACTCGAGCTCATAGTTTTACTGTTATTCAAAGTTTTTATCAATTTCTACTTGAAAATAATAAAATATCGTCTAGTCCATGTGAAACGATTCATCTGCCAAAAATTCCTGAAAAACTACCAAATTTCTTAACTTATGAAGAAGTAGAAAAATTATTAAATATGCCCCTTAAAACAAAATACGACTATAGAACACATGCTATGCTAGAGCTTCTATACGCCACAGGAATGCGAATTTCAGAATTAATTTCACTAAGATTTTCTAATATTGATTTAATAAATGATTGTGTAAAAGTAGAAGGTAAGGGGAGCAAAGAACGCATGATTCCTATAAACAATGCTAGTAAAAAAGCCTTAACACTTTACATTACGAAATATCGTTCAGAACTTTGCAAGCCAGGAAAAAATACCGACGCTCTATTCCTTAATAATCGTGGAACACCAATTTCAAGACAAGGATTTTTTAAATTACTAAAGCAAAGGTGTATTACATGTGGAATAACAAAAGAAGTAAGTCCTCATGCCTTAAGACATTCTTTTGCCACTCATTTACTAAACAATGGAGCTGACTTAAGAGTAATACAAGAACTATTAGGCCATAGTAGTATTACAACTACTCAAATTTATACTCATGTATCAAAAGAGCATGTAAAAAATGAGTATCAAAATACTCATCCAAGATATAAAAAAGAATGAAGCAAATCATCATTCTTTTTATTAATTAACAATTTCTGTTATTTTTTTGTTCTTCATTTCTAGAATTACGTTTTTGATTATTATTTCTAGAATTGTTTTTTTGGTTATTATTCTTTTTCATAATCCTTTTTACCTCCCAATAGTATTATGGAAGTTTTTATTTCTTGTATACATATTTTCTATTGCCAATCATTGGTATTTTTAGTAAAATAGCTAAAAAGGAAGAATAATATGAAAGAAGTACATTATTATCTAATATTTATGGACAAAAAAAGATCAGGGATATTGTGGCTTAGAAGTTCAGTTACAGGGGAAATTAGAAAATCTCAAATTGATATTACTGAATTTGATGCGATTACATATAACTTAACAAAAGAAGAATTTATGAGTCAAGTAAAATATCAAAATAGAGTAGATCTAGAAGATAAAGATTTTTTTATAGCCAGAGTAACTGAAAAAGGTAAAATAAATATTTATGATTGTCTATTCAAACCAACAAAGACATCATTTTTTTATATAAGTATTAATGAAGACCTTACTTTTTTCATAAAGGAAAGATTATCCAAAATTTATCAAAATAATAATACAATAAAATTATCTGAAACACTTAAATTAAAAAGATTTATAAATAAATTACTTTTATTAATACTTTCTAATGATAAATGCCGAATTGCACTAACCTCAAAAAATTCAATTATAAAACCTATAAAACTACAAGAAACAATAAAAAAATGCATATATACTTATCAAATAAATACGCAATTCCCTTACTTTTTATCTCAATTATCAAATTATAAAACACTTAGAGGAGTATTACTAGAATATTTAAATTATAATCAAGCTTTTTTATTAAAAAATAATTTAGAACGTATCAAAAGAGTAAATCAGATGTTTATGTCAGATATTTACCAAGAGGAAGCAACAAAACCATCAAAAACACCATCTTTTAGTTTAACTGATATAGAATGCTCTAAAATAGCATTTATATTATCAAATCCATATGAAAATGAAGAATTAGGATATTATTATAAAATAGGGGGTTTAGAAAAAGTATTTCACTATATGGATACAAATGACATCTACAATTCTTCTTATGAAGATCTACTCCGATGTGGAATTATATCTAAAGAAGATTATATTAAACGTATTCGTAAAAATTCATAATTTAGAACATTTTTCATATATTTTACTAGGTGATTTATATGTCTTTCTTACTTCCTTTAATTGTATCTTCAATCGCAGGATTATCTACAGTAATTGGATCTATCGTTATCTTTTTTAACTGGAAAAAGGAAAATATTAATAAATTTATTACATTTTCTTTAAGCTTTTCATTAATAATTATGATAGGGATATCAATAAGCGAATTAATTCCAGAAGCAAGCTATGCAATATTAACAGAATTCAAATTAGTAAAAGGAATATTTTTATCACTTATAGTTTTTTTGATAGGAGTTTTTTTAATTTATTTTTTAAATAAAAAAATAGAGAAGGGGAATAGTAATAATCATGATCTTTATCGTTTAGGCATTCTTTCTATGATTGCTTTAATGCTTCATAATTTACCAGAAGGAATAGTAACGTTTTTAAGTAGTTATCAAAATATTGAATTAGGAATTAAAATTAGTATCGCAATTATGCTTCATAACATACCTGAAGGAATAAGTATTGCAGTACCAATTTACTATGCTACAAATGATCGTAAAAAAGCTGTGAAAAAAACATTAATATCTGGACTTGCTGAACCACTTGGAGCAATATTGGCATTTCTATTTTTAAGAAATGTTATTACAAATACAATGATTGGATTCATTTTGTTATTAGTTGCTGGAATTATGATAACTTTAGCAATTCATGAACTTCTTCCTAAAGCGTTAAAATATAACGAAAATAAATATATCTTATTAGGATTTGGAATTGGTATTCTACTATTATTAATTAACCATATTTATTTTTAATCAAACTCCCCTACTGCAAAAATAAAAAAAATAGAGTAGGGATCATCATGTAAAAATAAGCTCTCTCTTTGTAAAGAATAACATTTTTTAACAAATTATAAAATAAAATAAAACAAATATATAATAACAGTCTAATTTGCAACGAAAAATATTTATATAATAAATCCCCGACAATCCAATTCATAAATTTTTACTAATTGTAACCATAAATTATCTTTTATATTTTGCATCGAAATATAAAAAGATGGATAATATATCATTTAAAGCAAAAAAAATAAACAATTAAACTAAAAAACACAAACAAACCATATTTAAAATCTTTAAAAATATAAATTTAAAAAAAACAATTATTAATATTAATATATTAGCATCAAAAGAATTAACAATTTAAGAATTAATACCACACAATAAAGAAATAAATAGAAAACAATAATAAAATATAATAGAATAGAACTACATTTCAAATATGTGCTAGTTTACATAATATATATTATGCAATTTTTAAGTTTATAAAAAAATGACTGTAAGTTTGAGGTTTGCATTGAAATCTATAATATTGTACATATTATATGAGATTTAGCAAAGGTTCCTCGTTAACAATTGCATAGCATACTGCACGTCGGTTCCGATCAAAATTTCTAGAACACCAATATTTCTTTTAAAATCCTTGTCAATCAAATCCTCTGTAACTTATTTTTATACATAGATACTAAAGAAATAATAATTTTTAATGAAACATAATAAACAAATAAATCGAAAAGAAATGCTTTTACTATTTTTTAACACTCCCCTATTTTTATTTCTTTATTTTTTATACGTTTCATTTTTTTACTATATTTATCAAATTCGCAATAAATCAAAGTTAAATTGTTAACTAATCTTTTTTCTGCACCAACACCAAAAAGTATTGTGATGGTATAATGCTTAAAACCACAAATGCAGAAAACTAAAAAATAAACAAAAATTACAAAAGTTACCTTATCATTTATATATGAATCCAGTATAGCAAGAAAAAACATACTAATAGCATTTGTTAAATTAAATACTTTATAAAAAAAAGATTGGCCATTGTTTAAACAAGAATCGTAATGATTAATAATTAGTTTTATTTTATCTTTTGTATCAATATGATAGTCTAGCAAGAATTTTAAAAACGCCTCCTCTTCTTCTTCGTTAATATGCTGTCTTAGATTTAAAAAGGCTTGTTTTAAATTCAATTTTTTAACATTTAAATTTTGTGCTTTGCTAGCATACTTAAAAAACATGTAAAATACATATAATATTAATATAATTGTACTTGCAAATAACAAAAAAGTCTTATCAATACCAAAAGCAAAGTGTAAAAAAATAGTAAGAGATATTAATGTTATAGAAAATATATAATATCCTTTGTCAAAACTTCTTAATGCACTCAATTTTTTATAATCCTTTATCAAACATTCATACATAAGCAACACTCCAAAATTTATATATTAATTTAACGTAAATTTTAATTTTTTGCAACAAAAAAATCCCATTTTTTAAATTTTTTATGAGATTTTTCTAAATTATCCGAATTTTAATTTTCTCCAGCACTTATTATAGAACTTCTAGATTCAATCTCAGCAAGTTTCTCTAAAAATTCAGCTGCATTTGACTCATTGATTTCGGTATATCCAAGTTCCTTCAAAGCTTGAATTTTAAATGTATTTAATTGCTGAGTTCTTCCTAATTTTTCTTCCTTTTGTTTTTCTATCTCTTGAACAAATTTTCTATGAGTTTCAGTCAATTTACTACGACTTGCACCTCCATTATTATATAATGTTAAAGCCGAAAACATAATTCCTTCAAAAATAAATTGTTTATCTTCGTTAAATTTAAATTCTTCTGGATCAGTAAATCCTGTAGCCTTAGAAATATATCCAAAAATATATTTTATTTCTGGAACATTATCCATAGATTGTAACATATGGTACAAATAAGTAAAAGCGTTTAAACTCTCAGCACCTTTCTTTTCATCACTTAATCGATCTTTTATTAGATTAATAATGTTTGATAATAATTGTTGAGAATCTTTATTTAAATTTTTAAAATCCAAATAAGATTCTCCATTATTTCCTTTTCTAACATTTTGATTTAATCTATTTTCTACACTCATTAAATAATCTGTAGTAACTTTTATATTTTCAATTTTGTTTCCATTTTCTTCAGATATATCTAAAAGCTTATATAATAAAATTTTCTTTTCTTTTGGCCATTTATTCATGTCATTTAATTCCAAATAATTATATACCATTTGTCTAGACACACCCAAATATTTTGCTAATCTAACCTTTGATATTCCTAATTCTTGTAATAAATCATTTAATTTGTTCATTTCTCTTGCCTACTCTTTCTTAGTTTTACATTTCAATTATATCTACTATACATTTTTATGTCAAGCAAAAGTCAATTAGTATTTTAAAATTTCTAAAAATATTTTAAAACAATGCATAAAAAAGTATCTAATTTGCTAGATACCATAATTTTTGATCATTTTTAAAAACATCATTTATAATCCCACTCCCAATACAATGGTCATTAATATATAACACACAAAATTGGCCAGGAGTTACAGATTTTATAAGATTGTTTTTATAAAATACTTTAATATGAGTTTCATCAATATATTCAAGTGAAACTTTGTATTCTTCCCCACGATAACGAAATTTAGCAGAGCATTCAATAGGACGTAAATCACAATTAAAAGAAACATTTTCTAAAGTGCATGAATCACTTAATAAATAGTTAGAATCATCTCCAAAAGCCACATAAAGTTCATTTTTAGAAACATTTTTTCCACAAACATAATGTCTTTTTTGAAACCCAGCTATCCCAACATTTTTTCTTTGACCAATAGTATAATTCATAAGTCCTGTATGACGTCCAATTATTTCATTAGTTTCTATGTCAATAATATTTCCTGGATTTGGTTTTAAATAATTGCCAACAAATTCTTGAAAATGTCTTTCACCAATAAAACAAATCCCCGTAGAATCTTTTTTAGTCGCTACATTTAAACCAATTTGCATTGCTAATTCACGTACCTGTTGTTTTGTTAATTTTCCTACTGGAAACAAGACATTTTCCAATTGTTTTTTATTCAATTGAGCTAAAAAGTATGTCTGATCTTTATTTTTATCTATGCCTTTTAATAAACAGTTATTTTCCATCCTTGCATAATGCCCGGTAGCCATGTAGTCTCCACCAAGTCGTTCTGCTTCTTTTTTAAAAACATCAAATTTAATATACTTATTACATAACAAATCAGGGTTAGGAGTACGACCTTTCTTTAATTCTTCCAAAAAATAAGTAAACACGTTATCCCAATATTCTTGAATAAAATCAACACGATGTAAAGGAATTCCCAAAATATCACAACTTTTTTGTGCATCATTATAATCAGTTTCTTGAGGACAAATTGCTTCATTTAATGTAGGATTACCATTTATATCATTATTAATAGTAGCATCCCAATTACGCATAAATAAGCCTTCTACTTCATATCCTTGTTGTTTTAACAAATAAGCACTAACAGCAGAGTCAACTCCTCCACTCATACCAACAATAACTTTCTTCATAGAAACCTCCAGTAAAAACATTATATCAAACTTTAAGAAAGAAGAAAATGAAAAAGTGGCAGGATTTTATCTCCAACAAGAAGAATGAAAAGATCATTTAAAAAAGTTATGAAAATAATACAACCACACGCTTTAATAAGACGAATAATTAAAGTACTAACATCAGTCTTATAAATATATTTTCCAATCATTTTTCGTGCTATATTCAAACATTTAAAAAAGAAAATAAGAAATAAAATAAGATATATTCCTTTAAGAATTAAAATAAAAAGAAAAGCATAAATAAATCCCCCTATTTGATAAGTAACTGTAAAAATTCCTATTAAAAAACCACATGTTAATCCTTCATAAAATAAAATGGAGCATAAAAGAGGAATGCCAATTCCTAAAAAAGAAGTTACGAATGAAATTACAAGCAAAAAGAAATGAATTAAAATATAATTATAATTTGCCTCCCTAATATTTTCTGCATAAAACATTACACTATCTTTTAAATGATTAATGTTAGAAACACTAAGAAATAATCCAGTCACAATCCCAAATACAAATAATGTAGCAATAAATAATAAGATATATTTTTTATTCTTTAAATATTTTTTAAATTTATGCATTTTCTCACCCATTACATTATATTTACAAAGTCACAATTTTATGATAAAGTAGGAAAGAAATGAGAGGTAAAAAGTATGAATGAAAAAGTCAGAAAAATTGTAGCGTGGATTATGCTATTAATAATGGTAGTTGGAATTCTTGCTGGAATTTTTGTTTATATTTTTTAATATGGTAAAACTTGGTATGACAGTTATTACCATTTTTTTTTGGAATAGAAAAACCATAATATTACTGTGAGGTGAAAAAATGAAAAAAGTGAGATATTTACTTTGTGGATTATTTTTATCAATGGCTATACCACTTCCAGCGTTCGCCTACTCTCAAGAAGTAATATTAGGAGGTGAAAATATAGGAATTCATATAGAAACACCAGGTGTCATGATAATAGGTTTTTACAAAGTAAATGGAGAATATTTAAAAGGTACTCCTGAAATTCAAATCGGTGATTTTATAACAAAAGTTGGAAATACACCAGTAAACCAAATAAGTGATTTAACTAACGCTATTGAATCGCAAATAAAAGATAACAAAGTAACATTAACTATAATCAGAAATAAAACACCTATAGAAGTAACAATGGAGTTAGATAAAATTGACGGAATATATAAAACTGGTTTATATGTCAAAGATGGGATTACAGGTATAGGAACATTGACATACATAGATCCAGATACAAAAGTTTATGGTGCTTTAGGCCATGAAATAATTGAAAGTACTTCTTCAAAATTAGTTGAAGTAAAAACTGGTCAAATTTTTGAAAGTAAAGTAACAGGTATACGAAAAAGCTCAGTAGGAAATGCTGGCGAAAAAAATGCTGATTTCAACTATAATCATGTGTATGGAGATATAAGAGATAATAGTAATCATGGAATATTTGGAGTATATAACGAAGAGGTTAAAAGTGACACAATTCCAGTAGCAAACGAAGAAGATATAAAAATTGGGTCAGCAACAATATATACTGTATTAAATGGTACAACCAAAAAAGCTTATGATATAGAAATTACGAACATAAATGAATATAGTGAAATTAAAAATCTAACTTTTAAAATAACAGATGAAGAACTTTTAAACAAAACAGGTGGAATTGTCCAAGGAATGAGTGGCTCCCCTATTGTCCAAAACGGCCATATAATTGGGGCAGTTACACATGTAATTGTTGACAATCCATTAACAGGTTACGGTATATTTATTACTTCAATGCTTGAAAATGGGGACAAAATAAAAGAACGATAAAATAACATCGTTCTTTTTTTATCCTTCTTGTTCAGAAATCTCAAAATCTCTTTCTTCTCCATTTTCTAAAAGAATTTTATTGACTTGAGAAGTTGCTTTATCAAGCTTTTCTTGACACATTTTTACTAAATTCATAGCGTCAGTATATTTTGTAATAGCCTCTTCTAACGGAATATTTCCACTTTCTAAATCTTTAATAATAATTTCTAAATCTTTTAATGCACCTTCAAATGTAATTTCTTTCATTCTATTATCTCCTTTACTTCTACATTTAATTCGCCTTTAAAAAGACGTATATTAAGCAAATCATCTGTTGTAACATCCTTAGAATCTTTAATAATTTTATCCCCTAATTTTACTAAAGAATAGCCCTTATCTAAAATATTCAAAGGATTAACTAACTTTAATGTTTGAATAATCATGAATAAATCTTGTGATTTTCTTTCTAAAATTGAATCTTTACTTTTTTCTAATAATTTTTTTAAATTATCAAAATCCTGCATATTTTTCTCATACAAAGTATATGGATTTTGTAATATAAAACTATTTTTTAAATGATCCATAATTGTTTCCTTTTGAGCCAAATACAAATTCATAGATTTTTTCAAATCATCTGTCATACTATCAAGCTTTTGTATTTTAGTATCATAAAGAATCATAGGATTTTTTAAAACATAAGACTCTTTTAACTTTTTTAATGTTAATGTTGCAGTATCTAACATTCGATGAAACTTACTTGATATCTCTACTTGTTTTGTATGAAATATATTTTTTACTTCAAATAAAGTTGGTACAGCCATTTCAGCTGCTCCTGTAGGTGTCGGAGCTCTCATATCAGCAACATAATCAGCAATAGTAACATCTACTTCATGTCCAACAGCACTTATAATAGGTATTTTAGAAGCAAAAATAGCACGTGCGACAATTTCTTCATTAAAAGCCCAAAGATCCTCAATTGAGCCTCCCCCACGTCCTACAATCAAAACATCCAAATCATATTGTTGTGCTAATTCAATTTTTTTTGCAACATCATCAGCAGCAGATACACCTTGCACTAATGCTGGAAATAAAATTGTTTCACAAATTGGAAATCGTCTTTTAATTGTACTTAATATATCTTTAATAGCAGCGCCTGTAGGAGCAGTAATAATTCCGATTTTACTAGGATATTTAGGAATACTCTGTTTAAATCTTGAATCAAACAATCCTTCTTGTTGGAGCTTTTTTTTCAATTTTTCGAATTCAATATAAAGACTACCTAAACCATCAGTCTCCATTTTATCAATATAAATCTGATACGATCCACCACTTGGATAAACACTAATTCGTCCAGTTACTAAAACGTTCATTCCATCTTCTGGTTTAAAATTCAAAGATTGTGCTGCACTTTTAAACATTATTGCATTGATTCTTGAATCATCATCTTTCAAAGTAAGATACAAATGTCCTGAAGTATGATGCTTAAAATTACTAATTTCTCCCTTTAAATAAATTTTCTTTAAATAAGGATTTTCATCAAACATCAATTTTAAATAATTATTAATTTGTGAAATAGTCATATAATTTTCTTGAATCATTTTAGACGCCCTCTTTTCTTTTCAACAATTTCCGTCAATTTTTGATAGTGTTCATTATAACTAGAAACAATTTCTATAACGCACTCTCTTTCCATTTTAAAATTTCTTTCAAATTCAATTTTCCTTAATTAACTCCTCTATGGCCTCTGGAGGAAACAAATCATATAAAGTATAAAATAAATCACAATCTTTATCTTCTAATGCAATATCCAGTTTCTCATATAAATATGAAACTTTTAAATTTGGCATTGGATTTAATAAAATAGAAAAGGATGGATAATAGAAACTACGATTACAATCAATAAGTGGTGGTAAAACAGCTTGTTTTAAATCGCTAGTTTCTTCTACTTCCCAATTATGATGTCCTCGATCTCTTTGCATAGTTAAAAAATCTAAACAAAACCTCTTTTTTAATCCTTTTAAAAGAGCATTAGTGATTTCCACTGCATTTTGATTGTTACGATAATGAAATAAAAAAGCATGCTCAATGGTTACAAAATTATTCATTTTTAGTAAAATTTCATCAACACTATATTTATAAAAAGATGCATGTGGAAAAAGATATTGATATTCTTCATTATTTAATGATTTAATAAATTCATAATATTCAGACAAAATTTTTGAGCCTGAAGTATATAAATATCCATCTTTTCTATAATCTTCAACAAGCTCCCCTTCAAAATATCCAAAAAAAGCAATATCACTTTTGGCAAATTCAATATTTACCTTATTTGCGATTTTTTGAACCAACAAACTCCGATACATTTGATTATTTTCTCCATAAGACTTAAATAAATAATTTTTCCCTTCAATGTTTTTTATCCAAAAAGATTTTGTAGTACATTCTCTAGCCTCTTTTATTTGACCACGTTTTAACATCTTATTATAATCTTTAACAAAATCAAGTAAATCAATTCTTCCTTTTATTCTAATCATAACTTACTCTTTAATATATTTATCTAAAGCAGCATTTATCATGTGTGCAAGTTCTTGATCTGTATATTTTTTTGCCAGTTCCACTGCTTCATTTATAACAACAATTTCTGGAGTATCCATATATTTTAACTCATAAAATGCCATTCTTAAAATAGAGGCACCAGTTTTATCAAGTCGTTTAATATCCCAGTTTTTCAAATACTTATTTGCAAGAGCATCAATTTCCTCTTCATGAGAATCTACTCCATATACTATTTCTTTAACAAAAGTATTTTCTATTTCCATATTTTCTTTACAAATCTCTTCCAAATCATAAGATAAACAATTTTGCTTTAAAATATCTTTTTGATATAAACAAGTCATACATACTTCTCTAGCTTCAGAACGTTTCATAAGAACCACCTCAAACTTATTTTAACAAAAAAAACTAGCATTTACTAGTCTTTCTATTAAGGTATACATTTTATTGATCCTTTTTAGAATTCCCTATTTAAAACTAAGTTTTAGCAATTTTAAATTAAATATATAATTCTTAATAAAAATTAATATCTATATGCTTTAAACTTATAAATTGTCTCCCCATTGAATCAAAACTTTTCTCTAACTGCTCTTTAGGGACTTTTACATTTTTAGTATTCTTTAATGGATCATTAATATAATAATAATCCTTATCCATTCCAGTTAAAACAATTGTATGAGAATTTTTAGGATAAGTATAAGTATACTTGCCATCGTAACTACGCCAGTTATAAATTTCATTTGCTTCTTGATAATCAATCGTTACCCAAATAATAACAGGATAATTTTCTGCTGCTAAGAAATATAAAGGTTTACAATCGTATTCACTTAATAACAAATTAAATTCTCTATCTTTTTGATAAGCTTCTAATACTTTCGTAATAGACCTAGCAACTACTGGTTCAAAAGCTCCCCAGCCTCTATTATTGCTTGCTGGATCTCCAGCATACGTTAAAGATGGATCTGGACCATATCTTTCACCATCACTTTCATAAACGCTATTTTTTTCCAAATAATTATCAATAAAATTAGAAAGAGTAATATCAATTCCAATATAATTTAAAAGCATTACAGCACTTGCTGATTCACATCCATTTGGATAAAATGGATTTTGGAAAACAACTGGAACATCCTTTTTATTACTATTTTTCATTCGAAAAATATCATATTCTTCTAAAGTTTTAAAATATAAATTATAAGGATTGATACCTCCCGATTCTAGCTCAAAATTTACTGAATAATTTTCTTTTTGAATTAAATAATTGACTACATTTTTTTTATTTGTAAAATAATCATTAACTAAAGATGGAATAAGTGCATTCTTCAATATTCTTTGTTCTCTTATATAAAGCTTTAAAAAAAACACATTAGAAATAACTAAAGCCAAAATTATTATACATAATATTATAGATTTTTTCTTTATTTTCATAAACTTTATTTCCTATCCAAATCAAATTCTAACAATTTAGCTACAATCTTGTTAGACTTTACAATTACTTATTTCCCACTTCTTCTTTCAATTCGTACAAAAAATTTAATGCTTCTAATGGTGTCATTCTTAATGGATCCATTTCTTTGATTTTCTCTTTAAGTTCATCTTTTTTCTCTGTATCGAAATCTATATGAAATTGAATCTGAGTTTCTTTACTAGTATTTTTTGTATTTTTATTTTCATACACTGCAAGAATATTACTCGCATTTTTAATTATTTCCTCTGGAAGACCTGCTAATTTAGCAACATGAATACCATAACTTTTATCTACAGCCCCATTTTTAATTTTATGTAAAAAAGTAAGATGTCCATTTTCTTCCACAGCACTTACATGAACATTTT
>CAOJCV010000008.1 GCA_948432605.1 uncultured Mycoplasmatota bacterium
CTATTTCAATAATTATCACTTTTTTGTATCTACACACACTATTTGACAATTATCCGTTTTTTTCTCAATTTTTTTTACTATCTAAATATTTGATTACTTTTTTTATTTCTTCTTCCTCTTCGATACTATAAACCATGTCTTTTTCTACTTTTAAAACTATGGTATCTTCTGGATTTATTTCTTCTTGTAAAAGATTTACTAAAGCATATTTATTGTTTTCAATTTCAAATACATCTATTACGATATATTCATCATTTTCTATTTCAATTATGTCATTTATTTGCATTATCTTTTCATTCCTCTTTCTCTTTCAACCGTCATTCCACTTAATTTGTAGAAGCCATCAAATGAATTTGCTCCAATTACTTCCCAGTTATTTTGTAAATAATTCAATGTTTCGTCATCACTAAATGTACGATTGATTTCTCCAGTTTCTTTATTTCTAATTACAGCAGACTCTGGAACTCTTGGAGTTTCTGAAGAATAATATGGTCTTCGAGCAGTATTATTGCCATCTAATCCTAAATATTCATCTTTATACACTGGTTCTCCTGGAAGAATCGTAAATGTTGAGTTGTTAATACTAAAAGGTAATTCTATGTGAGTATTCAAAGAAGCATTGTATTCTTTTTCTATTTTTTCAGAAAGTTGTTTTAAAGTTTCATCTTCAATTTGTATTGCGATTGTCGTATTACTTTGTGCTTTTGTTGCTTTTTCCATTGTTGATTTGTACTGTTTTGATAAGTTTGCTGCAATAGTCGAAACACTTACTCCTAAAACAGTTACCATACTACATAATCCAAAAGTATAAAATGCAGATTTATTTTTCTTTACGAATTGTTGTAATTTTTCGTTTGCTTTTTTTACTACTTTGAAAGAAAAGCCTTTTCGTTCTTTTTTCTTATCTTTTATTTTTAAATAGACTTGATTTCCTGTTAATCTTTCATAAGACTTCATAGCACTATGAATATTCCCCATTAATTGTACTTCTGATAATGGTTCTTCTTTTTTTGATTTTGTTTCTTCTATCTTACTTCTATCCTGTTCTTTTATTTTTTCATGACTTTCTTTTATTTTAATATCTACTATTTTGCCAGTGAATTGTTCATATTCTTTTATAGCTTTTTTTAAATTTCCAACCAATTCCATTTCAGTAACAGGCTTTTCTTTTTTGTCGCTTTCTTCTGGAAATTTTTTCTTTCTTAACTTTTCAATAAAGTTATCAAATTCTAAATTACTTGGATAATCTTCTTCTTGTGTTATATTTTCGTTTAAGCGTTTTATTTCGCTTATATATATTTCTTGGTTTTCTCTTTCTCTATTGTATTTATTTAATAGATTACTCTCTACTTTCATATTACTTTCTAATGACGATTCTATTTCTTTTTTTAATTTATTATAATCGTCCATTGCTTGATATAATCTATTTAAATAGTTTATTCTTTTGTCAATTTTTTTTCCTTCATCTCTACCTTTAATTTTCCATGCATCTAATGCATCATACTCAATTAAATCTAATGGATTTTCTTCTTTGACTTCGATTTTTTTTCCTAAATAAGAGAAAATGTAATTTTTGTATTGTTCTTCGTTTTCGTTATCTCTTTTTTCATCTGGTAGTTTTGAAGTTAAAATGTCTTCTTTTGCATGAAATAAGTTTTGATACATTGTATTAATACTATCTTGACTTTTGTGTAATCCACTTATTGTTTCACTTAATTTTTTTACATTTTCAGGATAAGATAAAACCTCTCTTTTTTTCATTTCAAACTTTGTAATTAGTTGAAAAAGAATCATGAAAGTTTTTAATTGAGTTGGTTCTAACCAATTTTCTTTTATTTTTTGATTTAACGTTATTATAGTATTATAAAATGCATAATTTGTATTAAACCAATCTTTAATTTCTAATAGATATTCTTGATCCATTTCAGAACTTTTTATTTTTTCTGCTAATTTATCTAATGTTTTTTGAATACCAGTAATTTCATTTTCAAATCGCTCAAAGTTTTCTTCTGAATATTCTAGAGTTTCACAAAATAAAGTAAACTCGCTATCTCTTTTTTTTAATTCTTGTAAAAGTTCTTGTTCTTTCATATTCTCACCTTACTATTTTTTTATTCTAGAAGGATTATATCATAAATGAAAATAAAAAAAAAGAAGATTTTTTTTAGAATCTTCTTAAACGCATTCTACGTAAGTATCTGATAAGCAACGTATTGCACAAACACAAGCTAAATCAATGGTAAAGAATGAGTTTGTTGCAACATATGGATTTAAGCTTGTAGTATCTGGATTTGGTTCTAATACACGGCAAGTGCAACAGTTATTATCTACTTTTTCTACACGAAATACTGAAGAGGTAGTTCCTCCTGCAACTGGGTCTTTACTTGTTGGCATTGTAAATGGTACGCCATTTGATCCACAAGTATATAACTCAATTGGTCTTGTATTACAAATAAGGCAATTTGGTCCTCCACCTAATACTGGTCTGTCACATGAATCTAAACATGAGTCAGGACAAGCATTTTGTTGTAATACTAAAATTACATTCAATATTTCTGAAATGCAATTTTGGCTTGATGCATCATTATTACACATACATATTCCCCTTTCCTATATTCTCACTAATAATTTATGCCTTTTTTTAAAATTAGTGCATTTTCTATTTTTTTATAGTATAATTTAACTAGAGGGTGATCTTATGGACCAATGGTTAATTTATTTTATTCTTGTTGTTACTTTAATTTTTATCTCACTTATTGTTAGAAAACTTATGAAAAAAGATTTTCATTTAGAAGCTAACAAGCTTTTAGGCTATTTAGGTGGAAAAGATAATATTGTTAATGCGGAATGCAACATGTCCCGTTTTAAAGTTATGTTAAAAGATATTTCTCTTGTTGACAAAGATGGAATTACTAAGCTAGGCGCTAAAGGGATAGTTGAAATTGATAATCAATTAAAAATTATTTTTGGTAAAGATGCAAAGCAATTAAAAAAATATATTGATGAATTACTATAGATTTTTTCTATAGTTTTTTTATATCTAATATATCTGTTATTTTTATAGATTTTCCATCTAATGTTAATATGGAACTGGCATTTTTACCAACTAAGTTTGTTTCTATTATTCCATTTTTGGTAGTTATACTTACCTTACTTTTATATACAAAATCCCTACTTTTAAATATTTTGTCTATTTCTTTTGAAATGTTTTTGGGACCATTTTTTTCTTCTAATAATCTACTATAAAACATTTCCTTATTGTTTTCTATTTGTTTATTAATAGGACTTGCATATACTTTTGGCAAATCTTTCATATACTCACCTCTGTTAATATTTTATGTTTAAATTTTAAAACTATGTCCATAATAAAAAATATGAAAGCAAAACAAATTTTAAAAAATCTTTTATTTCTTTTTCCATTTCTAATGTTACTTACGATTAGTCTTTTTTTGATGTATCATTCTAAGTTTATTATGGATGCTTATAGTATTCATTTTGAAAAGCAATTACTTTGGTTTGGAGTGGGCTTTTTCTTTCTTATTATCTTTCGTTTTCTTCCTACAAAAAAACTTTTCTCTTTTAGTTTATTCTTTTATATTTGTAATGTATTTTTATTAGGACTCGTTTTAGTTGTTGGTCATGAGGTAAATGGGGCTAAGGCATGGATTGATTTAAAATATTTTAATTTACAACCTAGTGAACTTATGAAATTATCTTATTCTCTTTTTCTAGCTCATTTATTAAGCAAAAAAAAATTTAAATCTATTAAACAAGAATTTTTATTTTTGATTCTAGTTTTTATTCTTTTAGCAATTCCTTCTATTTTGATTTTTTTAGAACCTGATACTGGAGCGATTATTTTTCTCATCCTTATTACTCTCGTTTTACTTTGGAATTCACCTATTCATAAGTTTTGGTTTGTTATTCTTGGAATTTTAGCATTTTCCCTTATTTTAGGATTTTTCTATTGTTATTTTTATCAAAAAGATTTTTTAATTTCTGTTATAGGCACAACCTTTTTTTACCGTGTAGAACGCTTATTCAATTTTCGTGAAGGATTGCAAATTGAGAATGCTTTAATTGCACTTGGAAGTGCTCCTTTATATCGTTTTTCAATTTTTGAAACAGGAATTTATATTCCAGAGTCACCTACAGATTTTATCTTTGCTCTTTCTTCTAATGTATTTGGAATTTTAGGACCTATGATGATTTTATTTTGTTATCTTCTTCTTGATTTATATTTTATTCATTATTATAAACATCTTCAAAAAAAAGAAGAAAAATTATTTACTATGGCTTTTTTTGCGATTTTCTTTGTTAGTCAATGGATTAATATTAGTATGAATCTTGGAATGATTCCTATTATTGGAATTCCTCTTCCATTTGTTTCTTATGGAGGAAGTTCAACAATTGTACTATTTTTATATTTAGCTATTCTCTTTTCTTTTCGTAAGCAAAAATTAGTACTATAATCAATTAAGGAGCATTTTTCAACACTTTTTTGATATATATTTTATGACTTTGTAAGTTATCTTTCTTTAGAAAAAAAGACACTTAATGTGTCTAATATGGATAATAGTAACTATAAGAATAATTTCCGTAAGGCCCCATTGGTCTTGGTGGTGGTGGTGGCATAGAAGGTCCTGGTCCCATTGGTGGCGCTACATTATAGATTGGTCTAGGTCTTGTAAGTCCTACTGCTGCACCTCCTGTTAATGCTCCTACTAAAAAAGGAAATACAAATTGGCGATCTCCATTTGGAGTTGGTTTAAAATTTGATTGGTATTGTCTTGGATACATACATACTCTCCTCTCGTAAGTAGAATATGTCTTTCCTTTTTTTCTGTCCTTATATTTGCCTATAGATTTTAAACAAAAAAATCTTTCTTTATTTTGAAGATTTTTTGTTATTGGTATTTTTCTTTTGAGTTGTAGTTTTTTTTGTAGTATTTGTTTTTTTCTTTGTAGTATTTTTTTTCTTTTCTACTACTTTTTTCTCTTCTTGTTTTTCACTTTGCTTTTCTTCTACTTCCTCAATAAACTCATTTACTAAATTTTTGGCATTTTCTTTTAATTCTAAAGCAGCTTTTTCAACAACTGGAGCAGTATTTTCTTTTGCTACTAAAATTAAATCATTACATTTATTTTCAATTAATGTTAATTTTTCTTTTGCTTCTTTTTTTAAAGTATTTTCATCTATTGATGCAAGCTCTTCTCTAATTTCTTTCACTTTGCTTAATAAATTTACTTTTGTTTCTTCGATATCAACATTTTTAATTGTATCTATTAATAAAGAAAAAGATTTTTTTAAATCATTTCTTGTTTCACTGCCTTCTTTAGGCGCTAGTAAGATACCTAATCCTGCTCCTACCAAAGCTCCTGTTAAAAAGGAACGAAATTTTCCTTGACTCATTTATTATTCGCTCCTTTTTTTGTTACTTCTTTCTTTGTTTCTTTTTTCTTTGAAACAAATATATTAGCAACTAAGGAAGTAATTCCTTCTACTACTTTATCTGTAATTAAAACAATGCGATCTGTTGTTTTGTCAATAATGTGAAATAAACCATCTAATGCTTTTACTTTTTCATTTACATTATCTACTACTTTTTCTACTTTATCTAAGGTTACTAAACATTTTATTGCTAATATAATTCCAATTATTAAGATGATAATTAATAATACATAAATAATGATTGGTAAAAATTCTAATAAAAAACTCATGTTATTCTTCCTCCTTATTTTCATACATTGAATCAATTAATTCAAATAAATCATTTTCTAATGTTTCATCTGCTTCTATTTTTTCTGATGCAGTTTTTTCTCTTTTGGTTATATCTTCTAATGTAACTAGTTCCTCTTCTTCATTTTGATATATATCTTCAAAATAATTCTCTTTTTCAATATCTGGAACTGGTATACTATCATAGGCTGTTTCTTCTAATAATTCATCAATTGTTTTTTCTACTTTTTCCTCTACTTTTTTTTCTTTTACTGGAGTAGGTTTTAATTTTTCAATATCTCCTTCTAATGCTCCGAATGCTTTTTTACGTACTGCTTCAACATCAATGGATTTTTTTTCTTCTTGTTTAATTACTATAATATCTTCTTTTTTATAATTCTTATCTAATACACCATATACTGGAGAAATTACGGGAGATGGCTTAAATTTTCTTTTGTCAAAGTCCATAGATTTTGCATCATAAGCTCTTCCTTTTATTTCTTCTTTTTTTGGTGATATTTTTTCTTTTTTACTTCTTGGGTTTTCATAATCAAAAAGATTTATGCTCATATTTTTCTTAGTCTCTTTTTCAAAATAGTTGTCTATTTCATTTTCTTTCATATTGTCAAATTCTTGATCATCAAATACTGGAAAGTCAAAAGTTTTATCAGCTTTAAATAATTCATTATCTTGATAATTTTCTTCTTTTTTCTTTTCTTCTTCCACGATAGTTCTTTTCTTTTCTACTTTTATTTTTTCTTCTTTTTTTACTGTTTGGATTGGCTCCTCTACTGGAATTTCGATCTCTTCTTCTTCAAATAATACATTTTTTATTTTATTTAATATTCCCATGTTTTATCCTCCTTCTACCTACGTATAAAGTCTGGATCTACGATTTCATCTTTTGTTTCTTCGTATGTTCCGTATTCTTCTACGATTTTTAAATATCCACTTTCTGTTTCTGCACTTTCAAAGATGTTATGTTCTACTTCATTTGATTTCAAGATATCTTCTCCCATAAGACTTTTTAATACGTCTTCTTGATACTCTATAGAAGTTAGAATAGACATTGCATAAGCCACGACTTCTTCCATTCTATTTTTCTCTACTATCACTTCTATTTTAGCATAATTATACATGATTTCAATAAAATATTTATCATTTGAGGCATTTTTTATTTCAATATATCCAAAAATATCATTTCTCGACAATGATTTGCTATAGACAACATCATTTTTTTCTTTATAGTCTTCTTTTGTCTTATGAAAATAACTCACACGGTCTACATACATATAAAAGATAATATCTTGCATTGAAAAAAATTCATTACTTCCTTCATGATTTAACATTTTAAGTCCTTTTGGTAAGTAATATTTGTAGCCAGCACGATATGTATTTATTAAAGCAAGATCATTTGCTGTAGTTAATGCGATAACTTCTTCGATACTTTTTTTGGTTAATGAAGAACACCCAGTACATAGTATTATTAATAGAAGAAATAATATTTTTTTCATAAACATCCCTATCCACTTTTCATAGTATATCAGATTTTTTTTTCTTTGTAAATTAGTTTACTTTGTCTGTAATATATCTTTTGAAATAAAAAAAACAGTTTTAAATCGTTTTAAGGATTTGAACAAACTGTTAATTCTCCATTTATTTTCGCATTGAAAGTTTTTCCCATATCTTCTGATTGATTTTCTTCCGTATTTTGATAAGTTACAGTTACTGTGTAAGTTTCTTCTGTTTTGGCTTCAATTGCTAATTCACTTGTAAAAGTTTCGTCTTGGCTTGGGAATATCGATGTTGCTAGTACTACATTTTTGCTATTTTTTAATTCTACTAATAAATCATTTTTATTTACAAAAGTATTTGTTACTTCACTCCAATTTAGTTTAAAACATACTTTTACATTTCCTGGATTCGTTATTGTAAAGCTTGAATCCACACTCTCTCCAGGTATTAATAAATTAGAACTATTGCTATTGCCTGCTACTAATGTTAAATCTTGTAAATCTGCAGTTGTAAGGTTTGCATTGTTTTGTGGTCTATTATCTTGAAATTCTCTAGAAAAGTAAGAATATGTACCTTGATATACTAAACAAAATAAGATTATTAAAGAAGATACAACTACTATATACAACGCATTTTTTCTCATATAAAATCGCCTCTCTATCTTACTATTATTATCAAAGAAAAGTCTTTTTTTGTCAAGGAATATTCTTTGGTTTTACATTTTAAAAACGGATTGTTTCGCGATTAGGCTCACTATACAAATCTTCAAATTTTCCTTTTCTAGACTGAATCATAAGTCCTAATATTCCTATAATAAACATTATAAAAGATATAATTTGAGCTACTCTAAAACCACCTAGCATTAGGGAGTCTGTTCTCATTGCTTCTATGAAAAATCTTCCTACACTATACCAACATAAGTAAAAGCATGTCAATCCTCCCACTTTTAAATATTTATAATGTCTAATTAAGACTAATATTACAAAGCCTAATAAACACCATAATGATTCATAGAAAAATGTTGGATGATAGTATTGACCATTAATGTACATTCCTTCTATTACAAAGTCTGGAATGTGTAAGTTTTCTAATGTACTTTTTAAAACGATTCCTCCATGAGCTTCTTTGTTAAAAAAGTTGCCCCATCGTCCTATTGCTTGAGCTAAAATAATTCCTAGTACAGCCATATCACATATTTTAAATAATCGGACATTATATTTCTTGCAATATAATACTATTGTTATAAACCCTAATATTAATCCTCCATGGATGGCTAATCCACCTTCCCATATTTTGAATATACTTATTGGGTTACTTGCATAACTACTCCAATTAAATAATACATAATATGCTCTTGCTCCAACAAAACCAAATATGACAGTCCAAAAACATAAATTAAATAAAAAATCTTTTGGATAATTGTGCTTTTTTCCTTCATACATTAAAATGCCGATTCCTAATATAACTGCTATTAAAAGCAAAACAGAATACCACTTTATTTCCATATTGCCAATTGAAAATATAACTGAGTTCATAAATACACTCTCCATTCTTTTTTTATTATAAATAAAAAAAAGAATTTTATCAATTCTATTTTTTATTTTTTCTAGTTAATGAAACATAATCATTTACAAAAGAATTTATAGAGCGATCTCTTTCGTTAATATATTCTCCTATTCTTTGTAATTTTGCTTTTTCCTTTTTATAAGTTTCTTCGCTTATATTATCCATATATTTTTGAAGCATTAAAATATTATAATCGTCAGCAATTCTTCGATCAGGACTTGTTATATGGGTATAAGCATCTACTCCAAGACCATAATGTCCTAAGTTATCCACACCATAAAAGCTTGCTGGATACATCGATTTTAATATTTTTAATTCATTCATATATAAATGTTTTCTTTTTTCTTGCTGAAATAGTTCAATATATTTTTCTAAGTTTTCTTTATAAAAAGGACTTTGTTCATGATTTCTAAATAAGCAAGGTATTTTATTTGCTTCGGCATATTTAGCATAGTAGGAGTTAATGAATATCATAAGTGTTTCTATTATTTTTTCTGATGCAGTAGAACCAATTATATTGGTCGATGTAGAATTACTTGATGCTCTTTTTATTTTTTTATACATATTATCTATTTTATAAAACTGTTTTAAATATGGTAATATTTCTTTTAAATTGTTTAATGTTTTCGTAAAACTATCTTGTCGGTTATTTTCTAATATTCTATTACATGCTTTATAAGTAACATTTCTTTTTACAAAAACGGATTCAAATAATGGTTCAAATTTTACAATTTTTTTACTTAAAATGTCTACATTTATATAGAAGCTTAAACAATTTCTTACCTCTCCACTATTTAAACTAAATAAATCTGTTGCTAAATTTAATGGAAACAAAAAGGTAGTGTTGTCTGGTAAATAGATAGAGCTTCCTCTTCGATATGCTTGTTGAAATAGTAAACTATCTTCTTTAATGTATGAGAGTGGATTAGTTATGTGAATTCCTAATCGATAATGTTTATTTTCTTTTGTACAACTAAACCCATCATCTAGTTCTACTGCTCCAGAGCTATCTATTGTATAAATACGCCTCATGCTTGGGGTAACTTCTGGAAATTTAGTAGAAATATATACTGTATTTGCTATCTTATGGTATGGAGATGAAAAGTTTGTTTCTATTAAATATTGTTTTTCTAATTCCTCTTTTGTATAGCTATAAAATACGTTTAAAGATTTCTTCGGATCATTTAAATAATTTTGAAATATTTCACGCCACTTATACAAAAAGTAAACATATCGTTCTTGAAGATGAAATGAACTTGGATTTTTTTCTTCTGCTTGGATAAATAATTCATCTAATTCTTTAATATTTTCTTCAGTACAAGTATCTTTGTTATGCACTAATACTAATTTTAGTACTCGATCATAATATAATAGATCATCTAAATAAGGATAATTGTCATTTTCTAAATGCATACTTAGCACTGATAAATATTTTTCAACTATTTCTTTTACTAATGATAAACCATTTTGATCAGCCATATTTAAGCGATGAGGAGAGGCATTTAAAACACTTTGTAAGACATTAATATTTTTAATTGAAAAAATTAAATAATAAAGTAACTCTATTTTTTCTTTTTGGTAATAGGAGTCAAGTGAGGATGGGAAACTAAAAATCACCATTTCTAATCTTCCAATTAATATTTTTAAAATTTTATGATTTTCTATCGTTAAATTATTTTGATGTAATAAATCTTGAATCTTATATCTCACTATGATCAATCGATCATAATCTTCTTTTTGAATTGATGCTTCGTTTTGAACTAATTTATATAAATAAGGAATTGTTTTTAATAAATAACTATTTTTTTTCGCATTATTAAAATTAAGAATATCATTTTCTAATAAATCTAAAGCATATTTCCCTTGTTCTTTTTCATTATATTTTTGTCCTAATTTATTTTCTGCCAGAATTTTTCTTATATCATAAACATCCATAATCTCACCTTTTTATAGAGTATAGCATGTTTTTATTAATAGAAAAAGAAAAAATGGGTATTTCCCATTATTTATATGATTAATTAATTTTTTTTAAAATACAATATACATCATTTGATGCATTTGAAATTTCTAGTGTATTATTTGTTATTTGATAATTTGCGTTTTGACATTCTACGTTTACCTCTTGTGTATTATAAAAAGGAAATGTTTTTGTTTCTAACTTTTCTATTTTTTCGACTGCTATATTTGCTGATGTATCAAAGTAAGGTATATATTTATCTACCCATTCTTGTGCAGGTTCTTTTCCTAACCCAAATGTTTCGGTTAAGTTAATTACATAAATATCGTCAATATAACCTTCCACAATATCTACTAATCCAGATCCCACTTGACTATATAATAGATTCGAAATATCCACTTTATAATATGTACTAAAATGCTCAAACCCATTCGTAATTTTTTTTAATGTAATATCTGAAACCATTTGACTAAATTCACTTGTTTTCCAAAAAGAAAAACCAAATCGAAAGGCAGAAGTATTGAATGTTTTAATTTTTGCTGAAACTCCTTGATACAATAAATCATTCATTTTTGGCTGTTTGTTTAATCTTTGTGTTAACCAGTAACCTTCAGTTGTATTTTTGTCATCTATATACAAGCTTTTTTGTCCGTGGTTATATGTGTCAGTAGTGATATTTCCATTTGAAGAATTAAATGAATCCCAATTATTTAAATCATTTTCAAAACTCCCATTTTTTATTAAATTATTTAATACTTTATTATTTTCAAATGTTGTGCTTTCACTATATAAAACTACTTCATATGTTGTTGTTTTAAAATATAATTTACATACACTTTGTTTATTTGTTTCCTTCGTTATTGTATATTCCCATTCTTCATTCTCCCAATTTAGGGTAACGCCTTCGTTACATTCATATCTTTCATATTCATATTTCTCAACTTTTTTTGGCATTTCTCCTTTTTGATTATCTAAATATGGGATTACTATTGTATTTTGATAGGTTGATGTAATTGTTATTTTTGATTCTATTGTACTATTCATTACTTCACTTATGGTTGGCGTCTTTTCATCCATCCATAGTCTTAATTCATATGTTTTTGTTTCTAATGGCTCTAATACATCTTCTTTTATTTTATAAGATTTATCTGCATTACTTAATGTAGGATTTGCTTCTGTTAAATCTTTTAAGTTTTTTATTTTATTATCTATTTCAATTTTTATATATTCATTTGGCAATCTTTTTAAATCAGACTCCAATTCTTCTAAATTCACTTGATACGATGCATAATTGTCACATGTATTTGTTATTGTAAATGTATAAGGCGTAAGTTTCTTTCCCTCTTCATCACTTATTGGATAAGAGGACGTTAAATGAATTGGATTGTTATCTTGGAATTCTATTTAAAATTGTTAGAAACTACTTGACTTATATATAGTTGTCTTTTTCATTATATCATAAATTATTTTTATACGAGACTTTGTTTCTATTAACCACATAAAAAGAAGAATATTTAATTATTATTCTTCACTTTTTTTGTATATTACATTTTGTCAAAATAATGATAGCCTATCCATAATTTTTCATAATTGTATTTTTTTTGAATTTTCTTGAAGTTGTTATGCATTTCTCTGTAACTATAAAAAATGCCATCTCTTTCTTTATCTTCATCAATGTTATAATTAAAATTTACTTGATAAATATTCGTTATTTCTTTTTTTAATTCTTTAGCATAAGACATTTCTGTTTTTATATTTTCTATTGAATCTTTTATTGCATAATTCATAAGTTCTATTCTATCTGCATTTTTAATAATTTCTTTTAAAAGTGATGGATTTACTTTATCATACCAAGATGGAATACAAATTATGTACATTAACCCTTTTTCTTTGGCATAAGTATATCCTTTTTCCATTGCTTCTTTGTATGTTTTTAACATACTTTCCTTAAATTCTCCATCTTCTAAATCTTGATAAGGCTCTACATCAAAGACAATTCCTTTTATTTTGTTTTTGACACTGTTATTAAATTCAACTACTTTATCTATTTCTTTTATGATGTCTTTAGCATCTGTTGTTCTTCCCCATTCTGGATCTCCCGTTAAGTAGAAAACATCCACATTTTTTTCATTTAATTCTTTTATGAAAGAATCATTTTTTTCTTTTAAAAATGCTGCTGTAAAATCTTGATAAAGATCAGTTATTTTTCTTTCTTCTATTATTTCAAATAGATGTTCTTTTTTTTCTTCCCATGCAGAACTTTTCCATGAATACAGTGTAACTCTTTCTTTTGATTTGGTTATTTCTTTCGTTACTAAAATAAGTGATATAAGTGCTGCTAATCCTATTATTATTAATACATATTTTTTTTGCATTTTTTCTTCCTTTCTTCAATAATGTTAATTTATTATATCTTATTTTTTTCTTTTTATGCAAATAAAAAAGGAAACATTTTCCTTTAGTTTGTTTCTTCCACATTGTATCTTTTAATAGATCCCCATGTTTTCTTTTTTCTTCCAAAAAAGGAACAAAATCTCACTATTACTAGAATAAATCTTAAAAATGTTATTTCAAATATAGCTAAAAATATTGCTTTTAAAATATCTTTTCCAGATATTTTTAAATTTTCTACATGAACTCTTGCTAAAAACGTTGTAACAGAAAGTAGCCCACCATAAACTGCATATATAAAAAAGAATAAAATCATATAAGGTACATTTAATAAATCTAATTTATATGCAAAGTACATTGTAAACAGTCCAAATAATTCTAAAAATGGTGATAGTAATTCATAAAGTAGAAAATATAAATAGGAAATAAAACTTACAAATCCATATTTTGGATTTATAAACATTTCTTTGTATTTTAACATACTTTGTGTAAGTCCTACATTCCAACGCTTTCTTTGTTTGCATAAATCTTTTAAGTTATCTGGAGCTTGAGTCCAACATACAGCTTCTGGTATGTATTTAATGCGATATGGATAATTATGTCTTCTGCAAAAAACATGTAGTTTTGTAACTAATTCAAAGTCTTCTCCTAAGTTATTTGTATCATATCCTCCACATTCTATGACGCATTCTTTTTTAAATAAGCCAAATGCCCCCGATATAATTAAATTGCCATTAAATTGATCAAAAAAGATTCTTGATGCTAGGAAGGAACGATCATATTCCATTACTTGCATGGCAACTAATATGTTTTTTGGCATATGGTATTCACAAACGATACCATCTCTTACTGTGGCTCCATTCGCAATTCTTATTATTCCACCACATGCTACAATTGATTCGTCTTCTAATACTGGTCTCACTATATTTTTTAAAGAATCAATTTGTAATGTAGAATCTGCATCCATACAAATAAAGTATGGAAAGTTAGAAGCATTAATTCCCATGTTTAAGGAATCAGATTTTCCACCATTTTCTTTTCTTATTAATGTTATTGGAACTTTATAATCAGTTGTTTCATAAATTTCTTTTACATTTTTACATTTTATTTGTCTATGGATGGGACGATTTGTTTTTATCATGTGATATCTTTCTATTAATTTTTTGGCTGTTTCATCTTTTGATCCATCATCAACTACAATTATTTCATATAATTTATAATCTAGTCCTAGTAAAGATTCTACAGTGTGACAAACAGTGATTTCTTCATTGTATGCTGGTACTATAATGGAAACTGGTACAAAGAAATCATGCTCAATCTGATTTTTCATTAAATTACGATGGCGATTTCTATACAGAATTAATGAACCAACCATCGCTGATAAAAATAAATATGTTGAGTATAATAGCAAATATATTGCAAAAAATAGACCTACAATTGTTAAAAATATTTTACCAAATTCTAACATATTTACACTCCTTTTTTCTGTTTTTTTAGTTCATAACTTAATATTTCGTTCGCATATTTATCTTTTTTGTCCATTATTTTTTGAACATCATTTTTTGTAAGTTTCATTTTGGCTAAAGAGATGGCAGCATTTTTTCTAACATACCAGTTTGGATGAGACAATGCTTCAATTAATATATTTTTGACTTCTTTTTCTTGATAGTTTTTTAAAGCAAACGCAGAGACTGCTGCATATTCCCAGTAATTTGTGTCTTCTTTTTTTATATATTCTTTTAGTAATTCTTTTACTTTTTCTTCTTGAAATTTTCCAAAAAAACGAATTATGGCTAATTTTATATCTTTTGCTGTTTCTTCCTTTATTAATAGTTGATAAAATTTTGTTTTAATTTTATCATTTCCTGATTTAAACGTTATGTAATTTATTATTCCTACTTGTTTTAAGATATCAAAATTTTCTAAATTTTCTAATAAAAGTTTAATTAGTTCTTCATGATCTCCCTTAAATTCTAGTAAATCATCTGTAAGCATTTTTTTGTTGTAAGTATATCCTAATCTTTCTATTCCTTTTATAGCATTTACAACATTCTCCGCATTTCCAAATGAAATTAAAGCTTTCATGGCATTCTCTCTTGTGTATAAGGAAGGATCTTTAGTCATTTCTAAAAGATTGGCTGTAATAAAGTTTTTTTCTTTTTCATCACATATTCTATAAACACTCATAAGATATGCAAAGTAAGCTTGATATACACTTTCTTTTGTCATATAAATTTGAATTAAATATATAAAAACTTCTTCATATCTTTTTAAATATGCTCGTACTTCATAATCTTCTTTTAAAAGCATTGTTACTGCATGATGAAAAGCAGTTAAATGATTTACCTTTTTTAATTTTTTTTGTAAATATTCTTTATGAAGTGAGTCTATATTTTTTTCTTCTATATGATCTTGTATTAATTTTTTATAATTTAATGATCTTTTTTCTAAAGCTTTGGCTTCTTTTTTACGAATGATGATGCACCCAATGTTAAATAAGATTATACAAAATGATACAAATAAATATAGATAAATTATAGTTTCTAAGCTAAGCGTCATTTTATTTCTCCCTCCATAATTCTTGAACCATATAATATGATTTTTTTAGTCGCTCATGAAAGGTCACGTTTTTGCGCCATGCTTTTAGATGGAATTCTTCTAAGTTAATGTTATTATCTCCAACTCCTACATACATTTTGTTAATCATTTTATTTTCTACTCCATAACATTTATAATAATCATCATGAATTGTCATATTAGAAGGATCTGAAAAGTTTAATAATCCCCATGGAATTTTTATTTCAATATAATCTCCATTTATTATAAAATCTGCTAATGAGTCAAAATCTTTACTATCTGGATTGGCATTTCCATATCTTAGTTTTCCTGTTTCGAAACTTACATTTTTACTACCAACTTTGTTTACTGGAGCAATTGTGTCGATCATCATTTGTATTGTGTTAAATTTACTTGAATCAGGAAGTGGTGGATTTACATAGGCATTTTTAAGTTCTAGTTCGTATCCTAATGTTGCTTTTGCTTGATCATAGTATTCTTGAACTAACACTCTACTATTGTCTTTTCCATCAATCACGATTAAAAAATCAACATCTTTGTTAAAAGTTAAGTTAGTTTGATCTACTTTTTTTGATCCACTACTCGGAGTAAGGTCAATAGGAATATAAAATTTTTCTCCTTTGTAGTTTTCTTTTTTGACCATGAAATAAAGAAACTTTTCATCATACTTCATAGACAATGACATTCCATTTTGCTCTGTAACTAAATTATTTTCTTGCCATTCTGTTACATCTCCATCTACATAACTTACACTTTTTTCTTTTCCTGGATCAAATGATAATAATCCAAAATATTGTTCGTTTGTCTGATAATCACTCCAATAAGGTGTTTTGGTAAGATCAGTTGCGTGCATTGTATTCCACGTTCTTTTAAACCATTCATCTTGCCAAGTGAAGATTATACAATTATCAATACCAGATTCTTTTATATCTTTATAAGAATTAATGATTGCAAGTCCTTGTTCTTCTTCATTTAAATTTCCTTGATTACGATTTGTGTTTTGATCTTTGTATGCCATTCCTCTTGAACTTGGAACACCGAATTCACTAATTACTACAGGAATTGTATGATGTTCATTTATTTTTTTTAAATATTCTTTATAAGTATTTGAAATTGTAGTTATTCTTTCTCCTTGCTCATTATAACTTAAAAAATCTGGATAATATGGATAAATATGATAAGATGCGAAGACACCTGAATGAAATTTGTCAGTAGTTTTTATATGTTCTACATCAATAGAAGCTGTTTTTTTAAATAAGTTTTTAATATTAGAATTGTATTGGAAAGGATCTGTTGTTGGCCAATTTGAAAATGCTACAAGACGTTGTGTTTTATATTTTTTTGATTCATATTCTATGATTTTATCTCCTACTTGAGCAAGTAGTGCTTCAAATGGTGTGGCATCTTCTGTTGTATACATATAATTTCCTTTGTATCTATTTTTAGAGCTTTGTAAATGATCTGTGTAACTTACTGTTGCTGATTCCCATTCAACGCCTAAAATATAGCCTATCACCCAAGGTGATATATCTTTTCTGTAGCTTCCTCCACCTAAACCACTTTTTAGTGATAAGCTCTTATGACCATGTATTACATCAACAAGTGTTCTAGAATCATCTAACATTGTTCCTAAAAATTGCTCTTGGTACGCATCTATTCTTGAATTTTGGGTATAATCATTTACCCATAAACCATGGATAACATATAGTGGATCTTCATTATTGTTATTAAATTCGTAGACAGCATTATAAAAATCATCGTTTAATATTGTATAAACACGAATTGTGTTTGCTCCCATTTCTTTAATATATTTAAACCATCTTAAATATGTTTTTTTATCAATTGCATAATCTGTTGCAAAATGTCCTGGTATACCAGATCCTAAATCTACTCCTTTTATTTCAAAAGGAATATTATTATCTTCTTTTTTTAAATAAATTTTTTTATCGCTTGTATAAATATTTGTTATTGCTTCTTTTTCTGGGTGAAAGTCAATAAAAAAACCAATACGATAAAAAACAATATCATAAATTGCATAAATCAAAATTATAGATGTTACGATTCCTAAAAATTTTTTCATTTTTCTCCCCCTTTTAATGATTAAATTTTTTCACTTTTGACTCATGAGAAAATTGACGTAAAGTTTCAATTGTTTTATCCATCCATTCTCCACGTTTTAAAAGTGCATTTTTCATTTGGTCTACTGCTTCTTGATAACTTTTTAAATTACGATTTTCTGGAGTTAATAAGCCATCATTTTTGGTAAATGTATACCCCCATACTTGGAAGTTTCTATCAATGGCATCTCCTAAGTAGGCAATTGTTTCTTCTATATAATTGTTAAGATATTCTTCACTTAAATATGTTTCTCTTAAATACTTGTATCGATTTATTACTCGATTTGTAAAGTCTTCATCTTTAAATAACATATAAAACCAAGGAGTGGTTTGTAATTGATAATCAAAATCATAAGTGAATGTTTTTTCTTGATAGTTATCTATTGCATTATTAAAATCCCACACATAAAGGCCAAATTTTCCTTTTGCATCTTTATATAAATATGTTGATAAATTTCCTGCATCATAATTCATTGTAAACTCGTTAATTATAAAATAGTTTATAAATGACTCTATATCAATAAAACTTGGGATTCCATGACGATTGCTATCATAGTCAAATGAGTATAACGCTTTTTCATATTTGCTTATGTCATTTGTAATATATTCATTTAATTCTTTAGTCATTTTTTCTTTTCCAGGATAAATAATATCCATTTGACTATAACGATTATATGTATACCCAGTAAAAGAATCTACTAATCCATATGGATCATTTGTTCCTCTGTCTAATCTTACAATGTAGCTTGTGTAAGAGTGTTTTGGATTATATTTTGATATTGGGATTCTTGATTCTTCTCCACGACTTACCGATTCTACTGCAAGATAAACACCAAGATATTGATCATCTACAAATAATTCAAAAAATCTTGTGTTAGGAGCAATGCCCATAATTTCATGGCTTAAATTGTACCACATGTAATTACGTATTAATGTTTTGTCTAGAAAAGGCCCATGCAATACCCATTCTTCATCTTTAGGCATTCCAAGCATTGAAACTTTTTTGCCATTTCCTTTTTTATCAATAAATTTCATTAAAAAACCTTTTTTATCAAATTCCATAGAAGAATTGCCACGGTATCTAATATTTGCTAGGGAGGATTCTTCAGGTTCATCTGTTAAATAATTTACTTTATCTTTTTGATTATAAATTTTTACATTTGTTGTGATTACTTTCCCATCTCTAGCTTCTCCAGGGATCTTTTGCTTTCCTGTATCAATAGATATGATTGGTAAATGAGTACAAAAGAGTTCGCTTGTTTCACATTCAGGATGATTTTTATTTTCGATATGCTGATGATAAACTTCTTTTTTTTCTGTAAAATGAATAGATACTGTTAATGTAATTATTAAAACAAAAAGACAACTCAATATACAAATTGCTTTATTTTTCATTTTTAACCACTGATTTCATCATTTTGAACAACAACGTTTACTGATTCTATGTCTTTTAATGCATAAATTGCATCTGTAATACTCATGTCTTTCTTTTGTGCTTTTTGATAAATACTTCTTGAAAGTTCATAAATATATTCAACTGTTGTTTTTGTTGTATTTTTTACTCTTAAATTAGCTTTTTGTTCATAATAATCAAATATTAGGCTTTCAATTTTTCCTTCATTATTTCTTGATCCATGAATAATTAATAAGATTCTATTATCATTTTTGATTCGTCCGAATAATACCATGATAAAGAAGACAATTATACTTCCTATTCCTGCTACAATGTAGTCTCCCGCTCCACAACAAATACCAACGATTATTGTCCAAAAAATATATGCTGTGTCTCTGGAATCTTTAATCGCAGTTCTAAATCTTACGATAGACAATGCACCTACCATACCTAATGATAAAGCTAAGTTATTGCCAATTACTGTCATAACCATTGCAGTTAATACAGTTAACATCACTAGTGATACGTTAAATTTTTTACTATAAATTGTTCCTGAATGAGAGATATAATAAGATAAATAAATTAATGCTCCTAATACTAACGCTACTAGTAAATGAGCACATATAGTATCAAGCGTTAAATTTCCTACTTGATCAAATAATTCTAATATTGTTTTTTTCATACTTCTTACTCCTTCTTTTTTTAAAAAACATAATTTCTACTAATACTTCGTGCTAAAGAATATTTGCTTACTGAGAGTTTGCTTTTGTCACATAATGTTAAAGCTTCTTTTATGTAGCTTAATAAAAAGCCGTTATATTTTACTTCTAAAATGATATTTGCTTCATCTAAAACAGGGTACATTGGTAAGTTTTCATTAAAGATATCAAAGTTGCTTTCTGTCGCCATTATGTGAGAATCAAATGTAATTCTTGTATTATTTTCTTTGACAATAAATGCTTGTCTTTTATAATCTACTACACATTTTGGCTTATAGCATGCGTAACTCATTAATCCAAAACACTCTTTTGCAAAATCTTCTTTATATTTTAATAACACATTATAATTTCCTTTAATTAATTCTAATGCATCAGATTTTGTAACTTTTAATGTTCTTTTTTCTTGTAACTCACCTTGTTTTTTCTTCATTTCAAGATATGCCACTTCACTTTTCGGATCATATATTCGTAATCTAATTTTCCTTCTTATTTCTACGCCAGATTCTTTTTCCCAAAAATCTCGATCATCTAATGTATCAAAATATAAACTTCTTACTAAATATCCACTTTGTTTGTTATGATCATCTTCTCTTAAAATATTTTTTAAATAATTTAAATTTTTTATATAACTTTCCGTATTTAATAAATACTTATTTTCACTTCTCAGTACTACATTCATACACATTCCACCCAAAAAATTACATTTTCATGCTTATTCTAGCACCTCGATATAAATTCGTCAATTTATTTTTAAATGCTTTTAACTTCACAAAGTATATTTTCATAAAAAATAAAATTACTAGTATAAAGTAATTTTGGTGATGAGTTTCTTCAAATAAAAAACTTCGTTTCTATTTTATTGGAGAAACGAGGTCTAAATTATTTTGTTTTATAATTTTTGTTCATTTTCTAACTCTAAGTAATATTTTAAAAAATATTGTTTTTGATTATTTAATTCTTCTATAATTTCATTTATTGTTTTATTTTCTAATTCTAATTTAGGGAATTTTATTTGTAATAGTTTTTCTCCATCATAAGAAAACTTAAAGGTGAATCCTTCTTGTTCTAAAACATCTTTATTATCTAAAATTGAATTTGAGAATCTTCTTTGCCAAATTAAGCCAATTGGTGAGTATGATCCAAAATATTCATAATCTTCTACGTCACTCCAAATATATGGTATTAATTTATCCATAATATCTACGTTAGACATTTGATATTTTTCTTCTATTTGACTTAATGTACACATGCCATTTGTTTGAATAAGTTCTTGAGCAAAAAATAAACTGCATAATTTATCTTCTTTAAATTTTTGACAATTTAGAAAATATGATGTTTTTAATTTTTGTAAATCTTCATTTGTGATATTTTTGTAAATTTTACTTTTTACTACTGTACTTGCATTTAATAATGCTAAATTTTTGTGAGGAACAGGCTCTATTTTTTGTTCTATATAGGCATTTATTTTATCTAAGTCTTCTAAATTATTTGGGTCTATATTTTTATATAATTCATAGAGAATTGGATCAAATTGTTTTAATGATTCTAAACATATTTGTTTTTCTACTTCATCACTAAATATTTCTTTTAACATTTCGGGATCTTTGCCTAATAAAACATATGACATGATTTCATAATCTGGTAATTCTTTTTGTAACTCTTCATCATTCATTAGTAATTTTCTAAAATATTCATTAGTAATTAAAGCACACTCACGATTTTTATATGTAGTTGCGTCAGAAGTAAAATATCCATCTATTTTGTATTTATCGTCTTTTATGTATACTTGATTTGTGGCATGTCCCATAACAATAGGCACTCCTGTTTCAAGATCATAAGTCATATTTTGGCCTTCTTCATATTTTAAAGGATTATGAGTTAAAAATGTGCAAGGTATATTCAGACGATGATGCAGATTATTCATTAAATTGCAAGCACCTGCACAGCAAAAGAAGTTATTATTTAAGTATTCGTATAAACTTCTAGATTAGTGGTGTGATGTTCCATCTTGTTCTAAATTATATTGTTTAAAATTGATTACTATACTGTATATAGCAATATGGGTTTCTAGTGGACTAAAGCCATAGGAACTGATTTCATTTGCAATTTGCTGTATAAACAATTCATCATTTAACACTTGTTTAATTGGGAACATTTTATTTTCATATACAAATGATATATTTTCATTTTGAAGTGTTTTAAAATATTCAATATTATCTCCAATTATTATTTCAGGGGATTGTATCGCGGCAAATCTTTCATTAGATGGTATATCTATTATAATGGAAGAGTCTTTATGCTCTGATATTATTTGTTTTAATTTATTTATGTCTTCAAGTGGAATAACAATTTGCTTTGAATTCATATACTCACCTACTTTAAATTTATTATAGCACAAACCTGATTATTTTCACTTCCATAATTCTAAGTTTGACATATATTGATTAAAAATTACTTCTATACCCTTTTTTGCTTCTTGTGTGATGTTTTTTTATAGAATGTAAAATTGTAAATCTTTATACAGTTTGAAATTTATAATTCAATTATTTCTTTTATCAGTAAAAAAAATATATTATAAAATTATAGTTTTTTATTAATATATTTCCTTTTAATAAATTTATACAAAATAAGAAAAAGAGGAAGTATTGAATATATTATTATTGATTTAATAAAATCATTTATAGAAAAATAAACATGTTTTTTTAAAATAAAATAAGATATTCCAAAAATAATTATGCGTACTGATAATATTAAGGTACACAAAATTAACAACTTTTCTATAAATATTCTATTGAAAGATTTTCGTAAATAAAGAAACTCTTTGGAATGATTATTATCATATTCGAGATAATTCCATGACATGTAAGTTGTACATATTATTTGAAACAAAATCCATAAATATTCTAAAAATCCTCCATTATCTTTAGTAATTATACCCACTAAAAAATAAAAATCTTTGTCTGTAATTTCAAAAGAATTGATCTGAATGACACAATAAATGCATGCATAAAACGCAATATATACGATGAATAATTTCCAAAAACTTGATTTTATCAAATTTTTTATTACATTAAACTGATACCTCATCGCATTATATCCTTTTGCTGTTTTATAAAAAAAACTTTGTATACTATTAAAATTGAAATTGCCCAAAAAAATATTTGAATAAGTGATGCTATAAATTCTAATCTAAAAGAAAAATAATGATTCACTTCAAAATAAGAAGTTATAAAAATGGGAAATTCACTTAATTTATTAATCATATTATTTGAAACAACAAAATCGAGACCAAACATCATAAAAATAATTAATAGTGTTGTAAATATGGCTACTGCTAACCCACTCACTTTCCATCTTAAAAAAAATTCAATAATACCTATTAAAATCAGAAGTATTATCATTCTGCAATAAAAGAACAGGATGTATTTATATAATGGAATATTATAATAAGAAAAATTTACTATTTCAAAATTATTTTTGCAGTATATAAATGCCAATATACAAAGTATGATTAAAACTATAAGCATGAATAGCGTAATATAAAAAATAATATCAAATATAATATTTTTTATGTATGATTTGAAGCTAGTATTTCTCATTATTATATTAGTATTATGATAAAGATTATAAATCTCATTTATAAGAATCGACACTGCTAGAAGGAGTGTGACAGTAAACCAACGATTATTTAACATTTCTAAAATTTTATGAAAAAAATTAGTTTCTGAAAAAGAAAAGAAAGAAATTAGTAGTCCAATCACTGAACAAAGAAAAAAAGAAGGAAAAAATTTTTTTATACTGTATCTTTTAAAATTCATTTTTGTATTACGCTTCCATTATCAAAATAATATATGATATCAGATAGCTTTTCTAAGTCTTCTTTTATGTGAGTAGACACTAATATTAATTTTCCATTCATCTTTTCTTTTAATAAAAATTTGGAAATCTGTTTTACACTCTCTTCTTCTATTCCATTAAAGGGTTCGTCCAAAATTATTACTTCTGGATTTTCCATCAAAACTTGAGCTATACCTAATTTTTGCTTCATTCCAAGTGAATACTCAGAATATTTTTTATTCATATCTGATTCTAAATTTACAATTTTTAATGTTTCATAAATTTCGTTATTGGTAATTTTATTTTGAATATTTGCAAGTAATTGTAAATTTTCTAAACCTGTTAAATCAGGAAAAAAATTTGGTTTTTCAATTAAAGCTCTTACATTAGGTACAAGCATATCTTTCTTATTGTAATTTACATCATTAAAAGTTACTTCTCCAGTCGTAGGTGTATATAGTCCACATATTATTTTTAGTAAAACACTTTTCCCTGCTCCATTTCTTCCAGATAATCCATATATTTTACCACTTTCAAATTCTAACGAAACATCTTTTAATACAAAATTATTTCTAAATTTTTTTGAAACATTTTTAACTTTTATTTTCATAGTACCTCCTATTTTTTTTCTTTTTCACAATCAATTATAAATTTTTCCTTATTTTTATAACTAATATATACTCCAAAGGATGATATTATAAAAATAGTAATAGTAAATAATAGTAATGGAACTGTACCATATTGGTCACTAAAGGTAAATAAATTCATAATATTAAATATTCTTCCAAAATTTTGATTACACATAAATTGACTTATAAATAAATTTATAACTACTTCAAAAAATAGCTCGATTCCTAAATAACTCAAAAATGACAATAAAACTGCTGAAAAGTAGTTATGACATTTTCTAATAACAATTAATGCAATATTTACAAAAATAAAAGAATAAAGAATAATATTAAATAAATATAGCGCAATAAACAACAAAGGATGACTTACAATATTACTTGTCCAAATTGATGTTCCAAACATTTGTGAATAAGTTGGATCTTTTGAATAAAGGATAAAACATGGGATTATTATTAAAATGCTAATTATAGGCAATAACCAAATATATTTATATGACTCCTTTAAATACATTTTCATATAATTTTTATAATTATCTCTTAATAAATAGTTTATTAAATATTTACTTTTTGACATTTTAGATAAATAAAATAAAGTAGGTATACAAACTAATAGAAACGCTATCCCATTCAAAAAATGAACTCGATACAATAAAATATCTGATAACACTGTATAAAAATCTACTTTAATATCTTTTTCAGAAATTAATTTATTACAGTATTGTAAAATCTCTTCATTACCACTGTTCATTTCATTTTGACAAAATTCTATGCTATTACTTCTATTTATGTTCATTTGATTTTGATCTTTAATTGCTCCATAGCAAGAAAAGACAATATATATTGACATTATGATAAAAATTGTAATAGCTATAAAATTATTTTTTAATATTTTTTTCATAATATTGCCTTTCATAAAAATTAGAGAGCTTGAAAACTTGTAACTTTTATATTTTTAAATTAATATAAATTCCATAGGAAACCAGCAAAAGTTTTTAATAAAGTAAAATCTTCTCGCATGACTCCTAAATTATACGTCGCTGGTCTTGAACTAAATCATAACCTACAAATGTTGTACTTTTAAATATTAAAATTGATTCTAAAAATTATTTAATTATTGATATTATCTTTTTTATTTCTTCTTTAATCTTATTTTGCAACGCTTTTTATGTCTTGTAATTCAAACCTGTATTTTTGTAAAACATTTGGATATTTTTCATGATCCACTTCACTTAAAAACATTTCTAAATTTCTAATCCATAAACTTCCATCTCCATATAATCTTCTGTATACTACATATTGTTCTTTTGTTTCTGAATGGTTTGCTATGTCAATCACAATGTAATAGTTTCCTTTAAAATGTTTATAAATACCATTTATTTTTATTTCTCTCATTTATTGTACTCTCCTTTTTTTGCATCAGTCTAATATTTATCTTCTGCTAAAAATTATAATTTATTATCATTCCTTGATCTTTATTATATCAAAAATATTGTGAAAAAAAAAGAAGAGAATTTTTTCTCTCTTAATTATTTCCAATAATAAATGGATTTTCTGATGAGCCATCCCCACTTATTACTTTGATTTCATAATTTAAGTAAAGTGTTGGATAAATAGGGTTTGTCATATAAGGATCTCCAATGGCTACTGCTCCTGTACTGGTAATATAGTATTGAGGTAAGTAACCATCTATATATCCTGAATCATTTCCTGGAGTAATCGTCCATATATATTCTTTTGATTTATATAGCCAATTATTTGTTTTGCAATCATTTTTATCTGCATTGCTCCAATTATTTAATATTGTATTTAAGCATGTGTTTCTATCTGTAGTATTTCCTCCACTTGTCGCATATCCATAGTCACTTGGATAAGGTAATCCTATGTAGCCAGTCCATTTTGCAGTTTTATTTACCCATGTATCACAGGAATCTGTACAATTTTGACTTAGATTATTGCTTCTTTCTAACTCATAAAAATTCTGAGTAAGAATGTTACTATATCCACCATCTGGTCCAGTAGATCCAGTTTGCCAAACTATTTGAGATATCATTGATCTTGCTTCACTTGATAATCCTATGTTTGTAAAATCACACGCACTTGAACCATTATTAATACTAGTATAACAACTTCCGTTTTGTTTGTTCCAATATAATGATCCCCCAATTTCATAACTTTCATATCCAGGATTCATTAGTCTCATTATATCTGCTGAACTCCACTCATTTGTACCATATCCATTATTTGTTGTCGAATTTGTTGTATCCCAAGAAAACTCCCCAATTGATTCATTACGAATTAATTTTATTCTTGATTTTTCTAAACCAGTTTCATCACTTACATTATTCATAACTCCTATTATTCGCCATAACTCATTGTTAAATGTGACATAGTTATTTGGATTTGACCCGATATATCTTAAGTTATTATCTATAGTTTCATCATAAGCTAAATTTGTTGTATCTGTCTTTGCAAGTTCAGTAATATGTTCTATTAAAGTTATTTTCTTCTTTTCAAAATACAAATCACATTTTACTCTTGAATTATTTTCTTTTGATAATTACTAAATAAAATTTTTGCCATCCATATTTCATCGTCCCATTCTACAGTTACGCCATTTGTACAATTTGATTTACTTGATAAAGTATAACCACTATTTTTGCTTGGCATATCTCTAGTAATTTGATCATCGACATAATAGGACAAAATAAAGATCTCCTGGATTATCTATGTTGCCTTCTATAAAATTAAAATTATCTTTTTTCTCAAACAAAGCAAATGATTGGTAGAAAAAAACGCCAACTATTAATAATATACAGCTAATTGTAAATAGTATAATGCTTTTCTTTTTCTTATTTTTTTCTGCAAATTTTTCTAGTTTCATCTTACTCTTCCTTTCTATATTTCTTCTATGTACTCTAATAATTTCATAAACATCCCAATGAATTTTTTATCTAATCCATTACTTTTTAATTTTTTTATTGCAATTCTTTTCTTTTTAATATCTAAATTACTAAAAATTATTTCAGCAAGCATTTCTTTCAATGTTGTTTTAATTTTCAAATCACTTATTATAGAATCGATATCTTCGTTAATTAAACGAACAGCGTCAATCTCAATGTCTTTTCCTTTACAGTTAATAGACAACTGACTTGTCGTA